>JAGYOO010000117.1 GCA_018399295.1 Candidatus Omnitrophota bacterium
GATCCGGCGCTGAATAGTTCCGTATCGCGGCGATATCTCCCGCAGGGTTTCTCCGGCACTATCTTCTTTACCTGAAATAAGGGTGAATCCGGCCAGGATTACTATCGCGGCCAGCAGGCCAAAAATAAGCTTGGTTTTGTTATTCTTCATATTCCAGTATTCCTCCTTTTGCCTGGATCCATCCGGCCTCGGCAATCAGCAAATTCGCCCGGGAATCCAGAAAGGCCTTCTTTCTGTTGACTAAATTATCTTCAATGATTATCCAGTCATTGAACGAGATGAGTCCGTTCGAATACTGGGCATTGGCGATCTTGGCCCTGGTCTCGGCCGCTCTCAGGTAACGCTGCTGCACCGACACCCGGTCAATCGCGTCCTGATACTGGGTCCAGGTCTTTTCCAGAGTAAATATAACCGTATCCCGTCCGCCGCGTTCTCTGGCCTCAGCCTGTTCCAGCCGGGATTCGGCGCGGGAGACATTGGCAACGCGGCTGCCCCCTTCAAACAGAGGGAACGACAGGCTCACGCCCGCGGACCAGCTGTCATCCTCCGGCGGCCAGACCGCGGCGCTGCGGCCCATTGAGCCGCTGAGGTATATCTGGGGAAAGAAGTCGGCTCTGGCGGACTTTACGCCCTGCCGGACTGCCTCTTTACGGGAAGAAAGTTCTTTTAGAAACGGGGTGGTCTGGGCCAGATTTTCCAGATCAGGTTTAACCTGTTCGGTTTCAACCGCCTCAAAATCTCCCGCGACTTTGATCGGTGTAAATTCTTGCCGGCCCAGATCGGTTAAAAGCTCCCGCTGCGCCAGGATTAGATTCCGTTCAGCCTGATCGACCTCAAACCGGGCCTGAGCCAGATCAGCCTGGGCGGTAAGCAATGACCCCTCGTGTTCCCGCCCGGCCTCGTAACGCAGTTTGACCAGTTTCAGATTCTGATCTCTGCGGGAGGCGATCTCCCGGGTTATGGAAACAAGCTCCTGGGCCCTTAACAGGCCGGCAAACGCGGACCGCAGGCTGAAGCGGACATCGGATGAGGCCACCGCATAGCCGTACTGGGAGGCATTTAGAGTCGCCTCCGCGGCTTTGATATTGCTGGAGGCCTTAAATCCGTCAAACAACAGCTGCCGGGCAGAGATCCCGTAAGAAAAGGATTTTGTATCAGCGGAATCGTCAGCACCGCTCCTTCTGCCGCTGAGATCGCTGCTGATCTGAGGCAGAATGCTGCTGCGGGTAATCGCCTTATCTTCCTCAGCCTGGTTAACATTTTCCCAGGCCACGCTAAGGTCAGGATTATTCTCCGCTGCCTCACGCACGCACTGTTCCCAGGTAAGGAGCCCTCCTCCGGCAAACACGTTCGGGATAAAAGAAGAAAGAAAAATCAGTATTATAGCTATTCTTACAATCATAGACATAGAGGTCAGGTTATAGGTTACAGGTCTCAGATCTTAAGTCTTAGGTCTTAGGTCTCCCTGTGAAAAAAGCTTAGGTAACTTCTTTTTTCATCATGGAAAGGTGTTCTTCCAGAAACTTAAGAAACTCGTTGAACTCCACCTCAGGAATTAGACTTATTATTTTTTTCTGGGGGGGGCCGGAAATAATAATCACACTATCGCCCGGCTTGATACCAAGTGTCTTCCTGGCCTCAGCGGGAATAACAATCTGCCCTTTGGTTCCAACCGTCGCCTTGCCAAAAAATTTAGGTGCTCCCGGCATTCTTCCCTCCCTGGATAACGTTATTCCTGTGATTAAGTATGATTAGTATGAAATGTCATACCTTATATACAAAGAATACCATAAACAATTAATAGAAACAATAGGCTACTTAGGCTCTCTTGGCTATGTGCTGTGAGAACGCTCGCTTTGCTCGCTTAGCTCGGAGTTCGGAGACCGTTCAGCGTGCTTCAGCATGCTTCTCTTGGAGATCGGAGTAGGATGTGCGCGTAAGGCGCGCGAGCTTTGTGCTTTGTGCCGTGTGGACGCTCGCTGCCGTGCCTGCCGGGCAGACACGGCACTCATTTGTGATTTTTAATAAGCTGAGGTTGGTCTGTCTTTAGATCGATCTCTGCAGAGTTTGGGGAAAGGGGATCTGCGGCGCGGGGGTAAGTCGGGTATTCGGCGCCGGCTGGGGGCTGACGATCATTTTTTTCAGATCAGTCTCGGAAATAATCCGCACCTTTTCTTTCCCCGGCTTCGGCTGTTTGGGCATGCGGCGCAGGGTAAAGCCATGGGTCTTGCTCAGTTGTTTAAGAACAAGCTCAATGTAAGCGGGAAAGGAGAAACTGTCGAAGAAATCCGCTGACTGGAGCATGGCAGTCTGGGCGTATAGCAGATCATGCCAGGTAACCTTAATGCCCTTTTCAGTTAAAACCTTACGGATGGCAACGATCTGGGCCCGAATGGCTTCATAGGTACCCCCTTCCCACCCGTTTTCCCGGAGCATTTTCAGGCATTCGTTCATCTGAAACTCTTTGATGAACGATTCAGCAGCGGACGGGCTGAATATCCGCTCCAAAAAGGCCAACGCAAAGCTATCGCAAAAAAACTCGCCGTAGACCTCATACCCTTTTTTCCGAGTAAGTATCGGATCAGAATACCCCAGCCTGTTCAGCAGGTTGTGGGCAATCTCGTGCGCCACCACGCCGATTCCTTCCAGAGAGGTAACAAGTTTCATCATGCGCTCGCCGTATTCGAGCCGGGAATAGCACTTATCGTCGTCAATGAACCCGGCACGCCGGATGATTAAAACAATATCGCTCAATTCCCGTTCAGGCAACTCATGTAAATGTTTGTTACTGCTCAACAGAACCGCCAGATTGTAGATTTTCAGACTGTGGATGTTGTGGCGTAACCGGCCAACCTTTTCAAAATCAAACAGAAACCGCTCCACTTCATCCCGCGAGGAGTTATACCAGCTCATGAGCCCGGCGGCCAGCGGCTGGTTCAGCCGGATGAGCATGATCTGGCTGTAAAGCGCGGCCTCGACCCAGGCCAGATCCTGCCTGGAAACCGCGCGGCTGATCACGGCGCGCAAAAACTCCGGGTCATTGGGAAAATAAGCGAGTAGATTACCGGTAAAATCCTCCGGAGTCAGCCTGGCCTCGTCCAGGACCTTTATCACCTGTTCCGGAGCAGGGTTTGGGGGAAGATCAAGGACTTCACTATCCGGCCGCAGAGCGGCCAAAGCACAGAACAGAGGCGCGAACCGGGGCGAGCGATCGAACAGTCTGACTATTTCCTGAAACCAGCCCGAATCAGTGCCTTCAGCCAAAATCCGGTTCACCGGCCCCCTTGCCTTTTCGGAAAGACCATAGTAAAAAGCCAGGAAGCGCAACCGAGCCTCGCGGCCCGCGCCGGACAGCAGCGGAAGTATCTCATGCTGGTTCCAACCGGCGTCAAAACTCAGCATCAGTTCCATGTCCTTAAAATAAGCGTTCAGCACGCGAATATCCGTGTCTGAAAACCGGGTCTGCTCTTTCTGCAAACAGCGCAGCAGAAACACGGCATTGTTTCCCGCCTCAGCCACGGCCCGGCCCAGAGTCTCCGGTTTGTAGTTTTTTAACTGCCCGGTTTCAGCCTCTAAGGCTAACAGCCGCAAACCGCCCAGCCCCTGCGGTGAAAGGTTTTCATCTTCCGTATACAATGATCGCAGCAAAGCGAGGGTTCCTCTTGCCGACAGCCGGGGCATGGCCAGCCGCACCAAAGGCAACAGATTCTTATTCACTTTTTTTAAGGCCAGCCAGAGGCGGGTGCCGTAAAAAATCTTGTGCTGCTCAATAAGCCGGGAGTATTGGATATCAGGCGCAAAACCCAAAGAGTCAAGGCCGGACACGCTCTGCCCAAGCCTTAACTGAAAGTCCTTTTGCAATGAGTCCAAGACCAAATGCGGAGCAAGACGATCAGGACGGCACGCGTCCTGGCCCAACACCAGGGAAACGGGAAACGCGAGGTTTCCGATTAGAGAAATGAGCGCCAGAAAGGCAAAATGTCTGTTTTTCATAGTTCTGAATCTTTTATAAGATTTATACTATAAATCAAAATTTTGCAAGGAGTTGGTGAATTATTTTTTTGAGGCAAGAGACGCTTCGCTTAGCACGCTCACTATGTTCGCTTGCGATTCTTTTATGAGCTTATGAGCTGTGAGCTTATGAGCTAAGGCGCAAAGCGCCTGCTAAAAGCTGAACTCTAATAGAAAAATACGGTATAGCGCAATGTTTATACTTTTCTGAAACACATATAATCTATGCGGAAAATGAAAGTGGCACTTAAGATGTCCGGGGCGCGGGCGTCAGCATCAATTGAGGCTGCATCCGGAGGCGTTCGCGCCTTTAATTAAACCCTGCCCCTCCTCTTCATTGAACTGAAAAAACCTTCTTACAGACTGTCCCGCTTGTATTCGATCTTGTAGATGAGGTCCTGGACCGACTGGAAATCCGGCGCGTCCGGGGATAGCTGGAGGTATTTACGCAGGCTGGCTATTGCCCCGTTATAATTACCGGCCTTATCCTGGATCAGGCCGAGGTTATAGTAGATCTCAGCCACATTCGGGTCGATATCCTTTGCCAGATTATATTCGGCAATTGCCTGTTTATAATCCTCCGCTGACTGGGCTGCCTCTACCGCTGCCTGGGCGCGCAGCATCTGGCGGCGGAGAAACTCCGGCTTGATCAGGGCGGCGATCTCCGGGGCGGACACAGTTTTGTGTTTGATGTTGCGGCCATCAGCCAGAACAACTGAGGACAGGTCCGGCTGAGCGCCACGGGCCAGGATCTGTCGGGCGATCTCCTGATCTCCCGACAGAATGGAGTAAAACAACAAAGAGATTCCGTCTGAATCCCGGACATTCATATCCGTGGTCTTTTCCAACAGCAGTCGGGCGGCACCAGGTTTTTTATTCCAGAGAGCGGTCATCAGAGCCGTGCGCCCCTGATTATTGGCTCGACCAGGATCTCCTCCATTGTTCAGCAGCAGTTCCAGGATCTCAGTATTATCTTTCAAAGCGGCAATGGATATTGGATTCCAGCCGTGGTCATTAAACAGGTTTGGGTCAGCCTTGTTCTCCAGCAACAACCGAACTCCGGCCGCGTCATTCCGGTTTACCGCGTAGTTAAGCAAGGGAGAATTAAACCTGAAGCGGCTGTTTACATCCCCCCCGTTCTTCAGCAGCATCCGGGCTTTTTCATAATCACTGAACAGCACCGCTACAAGCAGATCCTCCTTGGCATTGCCAGTGTAAGGCTTTGCCACGCCGGCTTCTTCGAAAATATCCAGCAGCTCTGTTTTACTATCCAAGGCCGCGAGCATCTGAGCGGTAAACCCGTTCTTATCCCGAACCGTTGGATCA
>JAGYOO010000118.1 GCA_018399295.1 Candidatus Omnitrophota bacterium
GAAAACGAAGGACTGGTCATTTTCTTATTTTGGCCTTGATTCATTTTATCATCTCTGTCACTTCAGCTTCAGGATTAATTCAAAATTTCGGATTCCCGATCCGAACTCACTGCAGATTATCCGGCCGGAGTGATTAACATCCGAATTTTCAACTCGATTATATCCGTTCGAAATATTGTCCAGGCTCAATTCCGGCAGTCCAATCTCTGAACTAAGAGTTACAGGGAACAGAGTTTGGTGGCAGTTCTTCCAGACCTGTTGAGGGTGCTGTTCGAATCTTCCCCGCCCTTCCGACGAACTCCAGCCTGTATATTCATCCCGCGCCACCAGTCCCGCACTAAAGCTTTCGATCTCCCGGCTGACCGCAATAGTTTGGATCTCCCACTTAAGCTGTTTTTCTTTTGTCCGGATAAACCAGGTCTGTTCCATGCCGTTCCATCTTAACTCCACCCGCAACTCTTCGGGAAGCTGAGAGATCTTCCATTGAGCCAGGGATGAGTCATATCGTACACCTTTTGATTTAAAAGCCGAAAATAAGCCGAGCGGAGCGGTAAATTCATTATCTTCCCAAAACAAACGGATATTCGCTTCGCCGCTTTCTAAAGATAATCCCCCGCCCCTTCTCCCGGCATTGCTTTCAGATTCCGTGGATAAAACAGGCATCTTTTCCGAAAAACCGATGCGCGCGGAAAAAAGCTTGGTCTCTCCGGCAGGCAGGAGATATCCCGAGTCTTGCCCGGCAAGACTCGCACCCACGCAGCAACCGCTGATCTTCCCGGGCAGATAAAGGTTCAGCAGCCAATCCGACATGCTCACCAAGGGTTCAAAGGTTATTGATGCCTGCGTGGAAGAATCCTGATTGACACCGATATACCGCGAACGATTATCCGGAACAGTAATGTATGTAGTAGTCCTGCTGCCGGCACTTCTTTCCGGGATCCGCCCCTGGCCACGACCGGTAAACCAGTTTTTAAATCCATCGACCAGATGTAGTCCAGCCACTGCCCGGCTCAGCCCCAATGGCTTTTCCGTTTTGACCCAGGCCTTCCAGAGCAAGCCGCTTTCAGAAAAATTAAACTCCCAGCGCTGCAGAAAATCAAACTCCCGGTGCCTCAACCCGACTACCAGCTTCCCAAAAGACCGATACGGGTCCCAATCGGCATTCAGGCAATCAAACTCACCCTGACAATCAAACAGATCCAGTTTAAATCCCGGACCGGAGGTTAAGAGCTGCTTCCCTTTAAACAATAACATTCGTCCATGTTCAGCTCTAAGCAAATATGTACCATTGCTTATCGCAAACCTCTCTTCACAATATTTTCGACGCAGCGTTTCGGAGGCTTTCCGTGAGATTACGCCGACCCGTCCGGAAAAGACTGTCCGGGAATCTTTAAGATCAGTCTCCCCTGTCCGAAACTGAAGCGTCCGGCCCTGAATTACCGGTTCAGCCGCTGAACTCGTCTCATATATCAACGCCGTCTCCGCTGCCAGGGCCCCTACTCTTCGACAGATTTTATCCCGCAGAGCTATCATCCGTCCGGGAATAAACCAGCCCTGTTCATAAGCACTGTACCACTGATTAAAATCTTCGGCAAGTTCGATGCCTCCCCGTAAAACACACCCTGAAACAGGCTCATTGGATTCCAGCCTGATCTGCCAGCTGAATCCTTCCCCCTCCGGACGAATCAACCAGGACTCGTCCATTGGCGGGACTTTGCGTTCCAACCGAACGGTCAACTCGCCGTTTTTCTGCAAATACTCTCTGATCAACGGGCGCGAATCATGCCATCGCCCACGAAAAAAGATAGAAGTAAATAACCCCTCTCCAACTGTCAGACAAAGTCCCTTCCGAAAAATCGCGATACCCTGCCGACTTAATTCCAGATGAATATCATTCCCCAGGGAAATACCGGTTCCGATCAATCGGCGCTTTTCCAGGAGAAATTCCGAGAGCCGCGACTGGCTTTCGAATATTTTGATTTTCCCCGAGACCTCACCCGCTCCCTGGCAGTCGATAATCCTCGCCGGTTCCTCCCGGGAGGCACTGCGAATCTCAATCGTATTAAGAGACATTACGACTACTGCCGGCGATCCTCTGGTCTCATCCTTTAACCCGGCAAGCTCCGGTACAAGATTGGCAACTGACTCCTCAAAGTCCACCTCCGGCAGAAAATTCTCCTCCCGTTTAAGATCGAACCAGGTTCGATAACCGGCATCAAAGCAAAATCGGGCAACAACCTGAACCTCTTTGTCTGACGAGCTTATCCTCCAAGCCAGACCATCCGGACCAAGGTCCAGTTCAAGATTCAAGCGCAGTCCGGGGCTGGTAAATTCCGAATCAATTATCCATCCGTTGCCTGTCTTCCTGACCCGGGATCGCCCCTTAAACAAATTAACCAGATTCCCCTCGTGGAGAAATCCGAAACCCAGTCCTTGCGGCGCGGAAAGCCGTTTGTTCCCGCGGAGAAAATCAAACAAATGATCCTGGAGATAAAGGCTCAACCTGCCTGAATACGCAGTCTTATCCGCAGTCCGGTCAGCGGCCAACTGTTCCAGATCCTGATCCTCGACCAGGCGTCCTTCCCCCATAACTTTCACCTTGTCAGCAGCAACGATCTGATGCTGGATCACGGCGTTCTGACCGTAAGCGCGGAGCAGTCCGTAGCCAAGAGGCCGACTTTTGAATTGAACCAGGAGTTGCGGTAATTTTGCGCTTCCGGCTAAAGCAAATAACGGACTCGTAGAGTCAAGCCTCAACAGGTCCGCACTTTCTCCGAAAGAACTTGCGCTTATAGCCTTAAACCGCTCGCCGTCAAGATAACGTTTATAATTTTCCGAAAACATCCACCCGAACAAAACCTTTTCCGGCCGAGTCTCCTGAGGCACGGTAACCGTCATCTGCCAAAAGAAACGCCTTTCACCAACAACCCTGAGCGCCAATTCGATCATCGTCCCGCTGTTCACGTCGATTCCCCTGGCCCGAAATCCCCGGGCTGACCGGCAGGTCACGTTCCATGTCAACTGCCAGGACATCATCCACTGGTGATTGAACAGGATCGCCGCGTAGCCGGCACTGCCGCAATTCAAAGACTTTCCCCGCCAGAGCAGATTAAGCCGACCACGGTTAAAGATCACGCTTAACCGGTCCTGATCCACGCAGGCGACCGCCTGCCGCTCTCCCACGGACTGAAGATAACGGGAGACAACCTCTTCCAAAGGCCCCTGCTTGATCAGCCTGCCCTCGTGCAGCAGTACACCCTCATCGGTTATCTGTTTAAGTGAGCTCAGATCATGAGAAACTACTATGATTGTTTTCCCTTTTCCTTTCAATTCGCTTATCTTCTGAATACAACGCCTTTGGAACTCTTCATCTCCCACGGCCAAGGTGTCGTCGATCAGCAAGATATCCGGATCGGAAAACACGGCCACTGAAAATCCCAGCCGCACCAACATGCCCTGTGAAAAAGTCTTAGCCGGTGAATCGATAAACCGGTCCAGACCGGAAAAAGCGATAATATCCGGAAGCAGGCGTTTCATCTCCGCCCGGCCGATTCCCAGTAGCGCGCCGTTTAGAATTATATTCTCTCTTCCGGTAAGATCGGCCTGAATCCCGGAGCCAAGGTCAAGCAGTCCGGCCACCCTTCCCCGGACGTCTATCCTGCCGTTATCCGAAAACGTGATCCGGTTAATGATCCGCAGCAGGGTCGTCTTGCCCGATCCATTTTCCCCGATTATGCCCAAAGTCTGCCCCTGACGGACCTCAAGATCGATCTCCCTCAAGGCCTGCACCCGCTGTTCCGGCCGGCGATTCAGCCATTGCCTTAAACTGCCGAACAAAGAAGGCGTCCCCGCCCGCATAAGATATGTCTTAGATACTCTTTTCAGTTGGACGACGATTTCTTTCATCAGGTCAAATCCGCGAATCTTTTTCTGTTAATATTGAAGACAAGATAACCGAGCAGGAAAAATCCGGCCCCGCCTGCCAAACAGATAAATAACTGCCCTGTACCCGGGAACCGTCCGTAAAGCAGGATATCGCGATACATCCCGACAAGAATCGTCATTGGGTTCAGATAAAAAAGCGCGCGCATTTTCAGAGGTACCATTTCCAGAGAATAAAATACTGGAGTCACATAGAACCATACCACCAGAAGCAGTTCAATCGCATACCGTACATCCCGGAACACAGTATGCAGGGCCGCGGCGGCCAGACAGATACCGGACACGAACAGTATCTGGATCAGGATAACCAGCGGCAGTCCGATCAGAGCAGCCTCGGGCCGGATCTTGAAAAACAGCAGAAACAGCAGCAGCAGGACCAACGAAAGCACGAAATTAAACAAGTTGGCCGCGACTATCGAAAGCGGAATCGCCTCGTACGGGAAAAATGATTTCTTGATCAGTCCGGAATTTTCCACCAAAGACGAGGTAGACTGGGCCAAAGAAAAGTTGAGAAAAAACCAGGGCAGCAGCGCGGCCAGCAGAAACGCAGGGAAATTATCAATCCCCACGGGAATGATCCGGCCAAAGACAAGTGAAAAGATAATCATCAGCAGCAGCGGGTTAAGCACTGACCAGAGCCATCCCAGCCAGGCGGATTTGTACCGGATCTTCAGCTCTTTTTCCGCCAGGATAAAAATAAGTTCCGCCAGATGAACCGATCTTTTAATTTTCATCAATTTTTCCGGATAAGATCACTTATCCTTAACCCGTCGAGAATACAGTCTTCCATTGACAGATAACGCCAGCTTCCGGCCCGGCCACAAGGAAGAATATCCTGCCCCACAAGGTAATCATTTATGATTTTAACGCAATTCCTGTACTTGTGATCATACATCACGTAGGCATACTTGATATCGTTTATCTGTTGGCTGATGATCTTATCCGACTTTTTTAATATCCCCGCCCGCTCCAAGTCCTGACGCACCATCTCCTCCAGGCCATTCCGCTCTAAAGGACGCGATCCGGAATAGGATATCTCAACATAAAGAGAGCTTTTCCCCTTCGGAACCGAGCCGGGTGAAAAATTCATAGGAAATCCCACCCGAAAGAAACAGAACTTGTCCTCGGGAAAATAGATCCAGTGTTTATCCGATATCCCTGCGCGATCAATACCCAGGTTCAGATTCAGAACCGAGACATGACGAAGTCCGGCAAAAGCCTGTTGGACCGGTTCGGGTAGAGACTGCTTGAGAATCCGGGATAATTCAGGAAGAGGAATAGAGGAAACCAGCCGGGAATATCCGAATTCCCGGCCATCGGAAAGATGAACTGTTTTTTTCTGCTGATCTATTTTCTC
>JAGYOO010000119.1 GCA_018399295.1 Candidatus Omnitrophota bacterium
CTTCAGCTTGTAGGTCTTTGCCCCCAGGGCCAGTCCGATAAGCTGCTGCCCCAGACAGACCCCAAAAATCGGAAGATTTTTTTTGATCAACAGGCCCAGGTTTTTTATGACATCTTTAACCGCGGCCGGATCACCCGGGCCGTTGGACACCATAATTCCGTCCGGCTTAAGCGCCATGATATCTTCTGCCGAGGCTGACGCGGGAACAAGTGTCAGGCGACAGTCGTTCTCACTCAGAACCCGGAGGATATTAAATTTTACCCCGCAATCGATAACCACCACATGGTAACGTCCGGCCTTGTTCCAGCTTGCCGGCTTCGCGATCGTAACCTCACGCACAAGATCCACTCCAGAGAGTCCTTGCGAGCTTTTTGCTTTTTCTATCAGCGCGTCATCATCAAGTTCTTCCGTAGAAATCACCGCCCGCAGTTCTCCCTTAATCCGGATGTGACGAGTCAACGCACGGGTATCCACCTCAGAAATAGCAATAATTCTATTTTCCCGAAGATAGGCGTCAAGATCCTGACAGCTGCGCCAGTTACTGGCCATTCTAGCGCATTCCCGCATCACAAAGCCTTCGACAAACGGCCTACGGCCTTCGACATCTTCGGGATTTACGCCATAATTTCCGATAAGAGGATAGGTCATGGCCACGATTTGGCCTTTATAGGAGGGGTCCGTCAGAATTTCCTGATAGCCGGTCATACTGGTATTAAATACGATCTCACCGTACGCGATGCCTTCGGCACCGCAGCTTATTCCGGAAAACACAGAGCCGTCTTCAAGTACCAATTTCGCTTTTTTGGGAGTCTCCGTACAATTATCTGCCATAAAGTCCAATAAATACAGCCTGGGTCTGATTTGCGGGATTTTTCGGTCCGCAGTCGAGGGGATTTACAATTTGTATAATTATATTACAAACATTATATGGAAAAAAGTCTTTTTTTAAGATAAAAGCCTTAAAATCAGGCACTACGAAAAATAACTTTTCATCCGATACCTTCTAAATAATTTTCGTAAGATTTCCCGTCTAAAAAAAAGGGATGCCCCGGCAAGGAGCATCCCTTTCAGCTGTTTCGTATTAATCTGTTACAACTAACGCGGATCATTCATTTACAGGTCCTTAATTGTTCCTTCTCAAAACAACGAACATAAAGGATATCTGCCAAATCAGTTATGGCTATACTACTCCCTGATCGATCATCGCGTCGGCAACCTTCACGAAGCCGGCCAAGTTAGCTCCCTTAACATAATCAACATACTCGCCTTCTTTACCGTACTTTACGCACTGTTCATGGATAGCAACCATAATATCCTGCAGTTTCCGGTCAACCTCTTCTCTGGACCAGCCAAAACGCATACTATTCTGGCTCATTTCCAGCCCTGAGGTAGCAACCCCACCCGCGTTAGCGGCCTTACCCGGAGCGTAAAGGATCTTCGCCTTCTGAAAAACGCGCACAGCCTCCGGGGTGCTCGGCATATTAGCGCCTTCGCCGACAGCGATACAGCCGTTTTTAATCAGCATCTTCGCGTCTTCCTCATTAAGCTCATTCTGCGTGGCCGAAGGGAACGCAATGTCACATTTAATCGCCCAAGGAGTTTTACCTTCATAGTATTTGCAGTTAAACTCCTCTGCGCACTGCTTTATACGTCCGCGTCTTTTGTTTTTCAGGTCCATGACGCAGGCCAGTTCTTTACCACCGATCCCATCATCACGGTGGATAAATCCATTCGAATCGGACAGGGTCACTACCTTCGCGCCCAGTTCAATAAGCTTTTCCACCGTATACTGCCCCACATTGCCGGAGCCGGAGACAGCACAGGTCTTTCCCTTCAGAGAATCCCCACGCGTCTTCAACATCTCCTGCACAAAATAGACACACCCGTAGCCGGTGGCTTCGGGACGGATCAGACTGCCTCCCCAATTAAGGCCTTTCCCGGTCAGCACTCCGGCAAACTCATTGCGTAAGCGCTTATATTGCCCGAACATATATCCGATTTCACGCCCGCCCACTCCGATATCCCCGGCCGGAACATCAGTATTCGGTCCGATATGCCGGAAAAGTTCAGTCATAAAACTCTGACAGAATCGCATAACCTCGTTATCGCTTTTACCCTTAGGGTCAAAATCCGAACCACCTTTTCCGCCGCCCATCGGCAGAGTCGTAAGACTGTTTTTAAAAACCTGTTCAAAGGCGAGAAACTTCAGCACGCCGAGATTAACGCTGGGATGAAACCGCAACCCGCCCTTATACGGACCGATCGCGCTGTTCATCTCAAGGCGAAAGCCGCGGTTAACCTGTATCTCTCCCTTATCATCCAGCCAGGGGACGCGAAACAGGATTACCCTTTCCGGCTCGATAATTCTCTCAAGGATCTTCTGTTCCTGATACCTGGGGTTTTTTTCGACAAACGGCATCACGGTCTCAACAACCTCACGCACTGCCTGATGAAACTCGGCTTCCCCGGGATTCTTTGCCTTCACCAGCGCCATAAACTCATCAATTTTCCTGGACATATTATTTCCTCTCCTCTTTCCTTTCCATTAACAGCCTGTCGATTATCGCCCTGGCCGCGCGCTTGGCCATGCCCATTGCCTCGATTACCGTTCCTTCGCCTCCGACGATATCTCCGCCGGCAAACACATTTTTTAAAGAGGTTTCCATTGTCTGCGAGTCAACGACAACATCTCCCCACTTATCGACTTTTATCTCCGGCGTAACCTTGGTCAGGATCTCATTAGCCTTAAGTCCGATCGCCTCTACCGCGACATCACATTCCATCTCGAACTCACTTCCGGCTAATTCCACCGGACGCCTGCGGCCGGAGACATCCGGCGCTCCTAATTCACAACGCGCGCATCTGACCTTGGTCACACGGCCTTTTTTGTCGCCAAAGAACGCCTTCGGATTTACAAGCAATTCAAACTTGACCCCCTCTTCCCGGGCATGCTCAATCTCCAGCCGCCGCGCCGGCATCTCCATTTCAGTCCGGCGATAGAGAATCGTGGTATCCGGCTCCAGCCCGCTCATCTTCTGCAAGCGCAGAGCGACCCGGGCAGCGTCCATGGCGGTATTCCCGCCGCCGATAACCACTACATGACGCCCGACCTCCACCGGGGTATGGCATTTTGGAAATTCATATGCCTTCATCAAATTAACGCGGGTAAGAAACTCGTTGGCCGAATAAACACCACCGAGATTCTCACCGGGAATATTCAAAAACGAAGGAATACCCGCGCCCAGCCCGAGAAACACGGCATGGAACCCCTCCGCGAAAAGCTCCTTCACGCTTCTGGTCCGGCCAACAATAAAATTAGGGATTATCTCCACATCAAGCTTCTTCAATTCGTTAATCTCAAAATCAAGCACCTCCCGGGGCAGCCGGAACGGCGGGATACCGTAGCGCAAAACTCCTCCGGTGTCGTGCAGACCCTCAAAAATAACTACCTTGACTCCCCAGCGGGCCAGTTCTCCGGCACAGCACATCCCAGCCGGACCAGCTCCGACTACCGCGACCTTGAACCCGGAAAGTTCGGGGCGTGAGGCAGTCACCGCGGTTCCCTGTTTCATGCAAGCATCCGCGACGAACCGCTCCAGATAATGGATATTAATCGCTTTTTCCGAGGCAAACGGAGAGCCTTTTTTAGTAAACACACAGGCGTTACGACACTGGTATTCAGCCGGACAGACCCGGCCGCAGATGGCTGGAAAGTTATTTTTCTCCCGAATCGTTTGATAGGCCGCAGCGTAGTCTTTCTGAGTAATGTAATAAATAAACTTCTTTATATCTACTCCGACCGGGCAACCACTGCTGCAGATGGGGTTTTTGCACTGAAGACACCTGCCGGCCTCGGCTAAGGCCTCTTCTTCAGTGTAACCCAGTACCACCTCTTCAAAACTCCGGCTTCTAAGTTCGGCATCCGCCTCTTTAACTTTAATCACCTTACTCATTTTTCCCCGTTGGCTTGTTTTTCAAAAAGTTTACAGATATGATTTTCCTGTTCTTCATAAACCCGGTTGCGCTGAGTCAATTCCTGCCAGTCCACCTCATGGGCATCAAACTCCGGCCCGTCGACGCAGGTAAACTTAGTTTTATTTCCGATTGTAACCCGGCAGCAGCCGCACATTCCAGTCCCGTCCACCATCAGCGCGTTAAGACAGACGATTGACTTGACTTTGAACTTTCTAGTCACCTGCGCGACCCGGCTCATCATCGGGATTGGCCCAACCGAATAAACCAGTTTGATATTTCCCTCTTCCTGCAATTTCTGTTTAAGGATATCAGTGGTAAATGCCTTTTGACCGTATGAACCATCATCCGTGGCAATCAAAAGTTCATCCGACACCGGCTTCAGCTCCTCCTCAAGAATAAGCAATCCTTTTGTCCGGGCCCCGATAATACAGATGACTTTATTTCCTGCCGCCTTTAACCCCCGGGCCACGGGATAGATCTCCGCGATCCCGACCCCGCCCCCGACCAGGAGCACAGTCCCGTAATTCTTAATCGGCGTGGGGTGGCCAAGAGGGCCGACCAAGGCGTGAAGAGAATCTCCCGGCTCCATCCTTCCCAGAAGCCGGCTGGTATGCCCGACCTCCTGTACAATCAGCGAAACCGTTCCCTTGGCCTCATCCCTATCTACCAGGGTCAGCGGAATACGTTCGCCTTCCGGACAGGTCATCACCATAACAAACTGTCCTGGTTCGGCCTTGCGGCAGAGCTCAGGAGAAAGAACCTCCAGACGGGTAATCCGCGTTTCTTCTTCGTTTACCAGAACCTTCTTACCGACTATAAGCATTTTTTGCCCCCTAAAAATAAACGGTATCCTCCCCTAAGGAAGGACACCGTTGTCCCTTTATAATTTTTTAAATTATTACACAGGCGGGAAATCATGTCAAGGAGAAAATGCGAAAATTAGAGGCAAAGATGCCTGATTTTTAAGCTGACCAGAAGAGCTTAAGAATGGGTTATCTTCTCACGCCGATTCTCCGTCTCTTCTCCCAGTCGGCGATCTTCTTCTTCAAGCAGCTGCTCCGCGTCAAACCAGTCCTGCATATCATCACCCGGCATATATCCGCGCTGGGCAAACAGTTCATATACCTTTATCTTTGTCCGTTCATGACGCAGATTCTCATCCTCATACCCCGGTTCAACCCCGCTTCTTTCCCGGATCACCACTTCTCCCTGCTGCCTGTCCTCTTTTTTCTGCTTTTTGTCCTGTCTCATTTTTCGCCTCTATCCATTCTTTTAAATAAATATACTATGGATATAATCAAAAGCAATCTA
>JAGYOO010000012.1 GCA_018399295.1 Candidatus Omnitrophota bacterium
GCCCTCGGTGGAGGCATGGGCACGGTGCGCGGCGCCGAAGGCATCATTCACGTAAACATCACCGAAATCCGCCAGCTTCTTCGCGAAACCGGCATCATTTGCCTCTTCCTCCGGATGGAACCGGAGATTCTCCAGAAGGAAAATTTTTTCCGTTGATTCCTGCAGGATCTTTTCCACTTCCGGCCCAACGCTCTCATCCAGCTTCTTAACCGGCAACTTCAACAGGTCTGATAGCCTCCGGGCCACCGGATCCATACGCATCGAATCTACTGGTTTACCTTTTGGTCGGCCGAGGTGGCTCATCAACACGATCCGGGAGGCCCCCTGTTCTAAACAATATCGGATTGTCGGCAAAGCGGAGACAATTCTCAGATCATCGGTTACTTCCTGTTTTTCATTAAGAGGAACATTAAAATCCACCCGGATCAAAACCTTCTTGCCGGAAAGCTGAATATCCTTCACGGTTTTCTTATTCATGACTTAACCCCCTTGTTGTTGCCTATTTGCCGATTTTTAGGAATTATACCATTAAACCCGGCTTTTATCAAAACAAGTTTCGAAGATCCGGCAGCAAAATAAGGCTCAGGGCAGGCAACAGAATGAAATCCGGCGGCTGCTGCCGGATTCCGTTGAAACTACTTCTGCTTGTGGTTTACGTGAAAATCTTTGATAATTTCAACCGCCGCCTCGGCGGTATCCACCATTTGGAAGATGCGAAGATCAGCCGGCTGAATATTTCCCTCCCTCTGTACCGTTGAATTCAACCACTTAACTAATCCCTGCCAATATTTTTTCCCAATAAGAACAACAGGAAAAGGCTCGGTCCGGCCAGTTTGGATCAGGGTTATGGCCTCGAAAAACTCATCCAGCGTGCCAAATCCACCGGGAAGGATCACGAACGCCGAGGCATATTTGACAAACATTACTTTCCGACAGAAAAAATAGCGGAATTCCAGAAGATCGGTAATATAAGGGTTGGACTGTTGTTCAGTGGGGATTTGGATATTAAGCCCGATCGACCTTCCTTTCGCTTTTTTCGCGCCGCGGTTGGCTGCCTCCATGATTCCAGGGCCACCGCCGGTTATAATCGCGAATCCCGCCCGGGCCAGACCCGCGGCTGTCTCTTCAGCCAGGCGATAATAGGGATCCTGCCGCTTCATTTTCCGGGCGGAACCGAAGATCGAAACCGCGGGGCCAATTCGGGAAAGAGTCTCAAACCCGTCCACAAACTCTGACATTATCCGAAAGATCCGCCAGGGTTCGTCCCCCATATTCTTATTTATAATCTCGTCGGTTGCCATAAAGCTCCTCTCCATTGACCGGTTTAGCTGCGGGAATACGTATTTATATAATCATCAAAGTTTATGTTACCGTTGTTAATCGCTTCCCGGATAACCTTTATCCTTTCAGCGATATACGGATGAGTTGATTCCACAAGCGGACGCAGAGGTTTACGTCGCTGCGTCTCCCTCAATACCTCAAGAACCTTCAGCATGGCCCGGGGATCATATCCCGCCAGTTTAAGATATTTAACCGCAAGGATATCCGCCTCCAGCTCCTCCTCGCGTGAATAATTCAGTAGAAGCTTGTTAATACCTAACGTCGCCTTGGCCCGGGAATAGGCGTCAGTATCCGCCGTATTTACCAGCACCGCCAGCGCTCCGTATCCGATCGCGTTCTGCAGACGTTTGATATTATGCCGGGCTGAAAGATGCGCCAGTTCATGCGCGAGAACCGCGGCGATCATTTCATCTTTATCCGCGATCTTGTTCCATAGGCCCTTAAACACATAGATGTAGCCTCCAGGCAGAGCAAAGGCATTCACCTCTTTTTCATTCAGAAGTTTAAAATGGTAATTGATCTCAAGACGATCGCTGACTCCGGCGAGCTTTTTCCCGATCCGGTCAAGCTTCTGCTGCAAAAGAATATCGTTTTCCGGAGCGAATCTCAGTTCTACCTGATGGGAAAGCTTTTTACCTATCTGCACCTCTCTCTCGGAAGAATACAGGTAGACCTCTTCTTTCTGGGTAGCTACGTTATAATATCGGTTAACGCAGCCGGCGGGAAAAAGCAGGCAAAGCCGGGGGAAAAGCAGCCATAAACGGAGGTTAATCTTCATTACTTTTAATTTTATCACGGTTACCAATACTTGTCATTTTATTAAATATCCGGCACCGACTCTCAGCAGTTCCCAGGGCCGCATCAGCAGATTTGTGTAAAAGGGATTGCTATGAGTACATCGGCATCCGTTCTTCCGAAGCGTCTGCCGGAACTCCTCCGCCCTTCGGCTATGCCATATCTTGCGCAAATCATATCCGGACTCCCTCAGATTCCCCAGCACTTCGGCTCTGGTACAGCAAGGCCAGACTTCACCATACGGAGATATTTGGACTGAAGCAGTACCGGCGAAACAAGTTGCCTTGCCTTTCTGTTCCATGGCAGCATAATATCTTTCCCGCAGCACACGCTTAAGTTTAAGCAACCCCTGATCCAAATCACGGCTCTTCTTCAGATAATAATTTACCGCCTTTTGATATGCCTCCCAATCGGGAATAATACTTTCATCCATGTTTCTGAGCTCTTCACGATGCTCCGCGATCTCAATCGAATAACTGTCCGGTTTAAGTTTTTCCATGACGAAATCACAGACTTTGGGAATATCGGTGACATTCAGGCTTGACACAACTGAATAGATCCCTAAATGAAAATTTTTATAACGCTTCTGCAATTTTTTCAGATAGTTGTAAGTTTTAAGAGTATTCCGGAAATCACCCTGCACTCCCCGGATAGAATCGTGGATATCCTCTTCCCCGTCAAGAGACAGATTAAAAATCAAGTCCACTTTGTTTTTCTCGCAGTTTTCAATAATAGATTCAGCCTTTTCGATTACCGGCTGGGGATCAAATCCGCTGACCGGAAAATTAATCAGTCTGGGACGGCAGGAATCGATCAGTCGGACTATTATGGACACGAGATCATTTCGGAGGAATTGATTGCCACCGCTGATAGTAACCCAGCGCGCGGAGGTCCCGATGTTCTCCAAAATCATTCCCCATTCTTCACCGTGCAGTTCTTGTTCCGCCAGTTCTGGAGAATCACGATATATCTTCCAGATATTACAGGTCCGACAGCGAGAGAAGCATTTATTTGTGAGTGAGAGAGTCACGTTCAAAGGCAGTGGAGGAGGCCGCCTTAATACCAGGGAAAGCCACGCGGCTGTAATCCGGCTTATAATTCGAAATCCTTCCGGTATTTTCATTTCTTAAAGATACCCTTGTTCCTCATACCACTGAATTGTTTTCCTGATGCCTTGCTCAAGGCTTAATGGCCTAAACCCAAGCTCACGACGGGCAAGTAAGGTATTATAGCTTCTGCTTTCACTAAAAAACTTTACCCTGCTTTGCGTAAGGATCGGGATAATTCCCGTGCCCCGGCCCACGGTTTCTGACGCAACGGCAAGAATCAAGGCCACTGACGCGGGAACAGATAACTCACAAGGTGCGCTTCTAAGACAATGCGAGATCATTCCGGTGAATTCCCGAACCGAAACGCTTCTCTCGCCGGCAACAAGATAAATCCGTCCGTTGACCGCCGGATCAAGCAGAACCCGGCAAAGCACTTCGATCAGATCATCAATATAAGTCGGATGGAGAAGACTTTCCCCCTGATTTATCAAAAAGAACCGTCTGCGCTTAAGCGCTTGGAACAGGCCTAAGACATGTTTATCTTTCGGCCCATAAAGAAACTCGGGACGGATGATTGTAACCGGCAGGCCGTTCCGGCGATGATACTCAAGAACCCTGACTTCAGCTTCAGCCTTGGTCTGTTCATAGACATTCGAAGGATTCCGCGGAAAACTTTCATCAGCATTCCGAATATTCGGTCCCAGCACTCCCGCGCTGCTAAGATAAATAAACTGTTTCAATCGCTCCCGCAGACAGGCCTGTAACAGATCCTCTGTCCCCTGTCCGTTGATCCTATAGTACGTCTCTTTCGGAACCCCCCACTTTCCCAACATCCCGGCAAGATGATATACGACATCCACTCCTCTGACTGCTTGTTCTAACTTTGCGGTTTCACTTAGATCAGCATTAAAAAATTCAATGTCCGGATCTTCTTCCCCGCCAGTCCGACTCATTGACCGGATAATAAGGTCTTTCCGTTCTTTTAATCTTTTCACAAGACATGAACCAACAAACCCCGTAGCCCCGGTAACCAGCACTCTTATCTTAGACGTCATGCATCACCAAATCTTCTTCATCCTCAGGTAATTGAATATATAAGATGGGCAAAATCCCGGCAAATAAAACCCGGATAAAAATTTTCCAGGACTGAAAAAATACCAAATGCTTTCAAAATCGGAAGATAAGCCTTCTTTATTCTCCAACTGGTTTGGGCTGAAATTCCGGCGCCCGGAGGCCAGGGGGGGATATCCAGATAACCACTGCTTTGGGGGTCTGCACCCGCCGCGCGCATCATACCTTCAAGTTCGGAAACCGTTAGACCTTTCAGACCGGTCAGACGACTATGTCCCTGATTATCGGAATTAGGCACGAAAATAAATACCCGTTTGGACATCCGGCGCAGAAGTCTGATATAATCTACCGCCCCGTCCGCGCTAAGACGCTGCACAACTTCACAGGAAAAAGCCGCGTCGAATTTCTTTCCTTTTCCACGCGATTCGGCAAACACGCGAAGGTCCTGATTAAAGAAATTAATATTTCGGTCTTTGAGTCCAGTCTCGCCCAGCAACCGGGCCTGCTCCAGCCGTTCCCGGTTACTTTCAACCACATTAACCCGAGTCGTAGTCGGGCACACAGACATAAAGTCCAGACTGTACCCGTAACGCTCTGGAAGCCCGGGGATGAGAATATCTTTCAAATCATTCCGGACAGTCCATTTTTTTATCCGATTGTACTTGACCACATACTCATAGGCGGTTCCATATCCGCCGCCTGAGGCAATAGTCAGATCAAACAATCTTTTCAGGGCTTTATCGGACACGGCCCCAGAATTCCAGAGTAAACTCTTCATTAATCTTGAAAAATCGCTCTTTATCAGGGTTTTTAAAGGTAAACCCGGTGAAACTCCGGTATATCCCGCCCAGAGGAAACAATCCTAAACCGCAACCGCTGCCAACCAGCCCCGGCGCGGAACACTGCAGATTCTCTTTCCACCAGTCCCGGTCAAAAAACACTTCCGCTATTTCCAACACCTGCGCCTCATGAGCGAACAGCGGGCACCCGTCCTGAAGAAGAGGCCAGAGATAACGCAGACATATATGAAAAGAACTCACAAGATCCACATCCAAAAAAACAAGCACGGACTTTTCACGAAACTGAGGCAAAGTATCTTTGACATTCCCTTTATAGAACCGGCAGGCACTAATATCGCCCCAATTCCTGATATTATTTTCAACTTCCGCAAGCTCCCCTCTCAGATCACCTTCCTGCCACTCAAACTTTGATCCCCATCCGATATCATGCAGTTTCTGCTCCGGTTCAGCCGGAAGTCCTTCAAAAGAATCAAAAACATGCAACTCCCTTCCACACAGTTTGCAGGCAAGAGAGAGTGCCGCGGTAGAACCCCCTTTATAACAACCGCATTCCACAACACAACCCTCAGAATTTCGGGGAATAGCCATGATAGCAGTAACTATGACCAGCTGCTCCATAAAGCCGGTAAGCGTGGGAATCTTTTTTCGAAGCTTAAATATTTTCCACAGCAGGGATATCTTATTTAAAAGACCGATATTGTACTCCCGGCCGGTCTTCGGCGAAAAATATCCTTCCAGAAACATCGGCATACTGACCAATACCAGAAATTTATAATATATACGCTTTAACATACTCCCCCTTTTCTTAACTCCTCCATAAAGCTAATTCCTTTGGTATTGCCCTGAATATATACCGCCACTTCTTACTAAACCCGTCAATCAGGCTTAATCGCAACCAGCATATCTTCAGCCAACCAATTATCCTGTTGCCATAAAAAGGGATCCGGTCTCCATGCTTGAGCCAGAAAGAATCGCTCAAGCGGCCCTGATTTACGCTTTCGCCGTACAGACCAGTTCCAGGAAATACTTTTACCGGAGAAAAGTAAATCTCATCCGGTTGCAGCAACCGCAGCAGACGAGAGGTCTCCCGCAGCGCCTCCCGGTCTTCTCCCGGATACCCTACCATTATATTGCAATAAGCCCGAATCCCGCTTCTTTTAGTGGCCGCGAATGCCTGTTTGACGTCTTCAGGTTCAAACTCCTTATTCATCCGCTTCAATATCCCGGGGCTTCCGCTCTCCACTCCAAAAAAAATCCCTTCACAACCGCTTTTCTTCATCAACTTCAGGGTATCGAAGTCAACCGAATCCACGCGGGAGCGAGTTGTCCATTTCAAGCGGATGTTCTTTTTTATAATCCCCTCGCATATCGCCCTGGTCCGGTCACAGCTGACCTGGAAAAAGTCATCATGAAACATTACCCTTCCATTTTTTTTGAATCCCTGAACCATCTCCATCTCTTCCAACACCCGATCAGCTCCATGAACCCGGTAACGGCCACGGCAAAGAGCCGGCACACTACAGAATCCACAATTATTCGGACAGCCGCGAGAGGTAATTAAATGGAAATCAATACAGTTAAACAAGCTTTTATATTTATTCAGATCAATCAGATGAAATGCCGGAAGCGGAAGATCATCAATATCCTCTGTCACTTTTTCTTTATTCCGGATAATTCTCTCGGCTGTCCGAAAAGCGATACCCGGAATATCTTCCCGGGGATCCCCTTTTATATATCGGCACAGAGAGAGCTCGCTTTCACCTGTAAATACCATGTCCACATCAAGACTCTCCAGAATCTGACGATAAAGCAGAGTGGCATGCACTCCTCCTACCACCACTCTGGCATCCGGCCGGATCCGCCGAACGGCTTTTACCGCCCGAAAAGCTCCGAGACGATTATACGTAGAGATACTGATACCGAAAACGTCGGCACCGCTAAGACGAATAGTCTCTTCCAGACTCGAACCGCTCACGGAAAGATCGGAAATCTCGACCTCAACTTTTTCTCTCTCCAGAGCTGACGCCAGGTACATCAACCCCAATGGATAAGAAACTGCAAGCTGCGGACCAAAAGCAAATCTTGATTCGGGGTTAATCAGGGTGACCTTCACCCTCGCCCCCCAGTTTCAGAACCTTTTCCAGGATTCATATCTTTACTCAATTTCGAATGGATCGCCTTTACCTTACCGGTCTTTCCCTTCTCAATCCAGGAAACCTCTTCCAATGAAAGATCGACATCCGGCCCCAAAACCCGGATAATCCTTTCCCGAATAATTTTCCTGTCTTCTTCGCCATATCCGTCTGCCGGGATTATTTTGAGGCAGTATCGGTTTATATCCTCCTGAATAAACCGATACTGCCTCAATCGTCCCACTCCCTCGAGAATTCCCCCGATTCTTCTCGGACTGATCAGATCTCCTCGGCTGGAGATGATAAAATCATCCGACCTGCCCTGAACAGACTGCAACAAAGGCAGAGATCTGCCACAGGGACAGCGGCCGGCGAGCGGAATACCGACATCTCCGATATCGTAACGGATCAGAGGCATTAGACGGTTAATCAGCCCGGTCACTACTATCCGCCCCGATTCTCCCGGAGAGACCGGGCGCATCTCTTCATCCAGAAACTCCATTATCAGACTGTCGGCATCGATATGATAATTACCTTCTTCCGGACATTCCCAGGCCATACGGACAAACTCATTAGTTCCGTACTGATCAAGAACTCTGACTTTGAACGCTTTTTCTATTTTATCCCTGGCCTCGCGGGTTAGCGTTTCGCCATGAGTTATTATCAATCTTAACGGCAGATTGCGGGCAAAATCCGGGGCCTTTTCCGACAGTGAGGTAAGCACACTGGGAAAGGCATGAATCACGGTTGGTCTAAGTTTTAATAAACTTCTGATCTGATTCTCCTCATCATCCGTATAAAGTATCTCATTTTTTCTAAACAGACCAAGGCGTTCCCAGAAACCACGGTTCTCAAAGGGTTCGAACCAAAAATAGGCTATCCGATCCCTGATTCTTACTCCCTGTTCCAGTAATGCCCTGGCATAAACCGCTTCAACCCAAGCATAACTGCGGGAATCATAGGCCACGGAAAGGGGAAATCCGGATGAACCGGATGTTGTGCGAACAATCGAAGCACCTGAATAGCTTTTATTGAATATCTGTTTACTTTCGAAGGCCTGTTTCAACCCCGCTTTGCTCAGCAGCGGCAGCTTCCCAAGGTCATCTACTTTCCGTACATCCGCCGGGACAAGCCCCTGCTCACGAAATATCCGCTCATAATAGGGTACATTCTTAACGGAAAACTCAACCAGATCAGCCAAAAGCCGGTCCTGCAACGATCTCAGCGATTGCTCACTCCTCCACTGCCGTGAACGAACTGCCGGCAAAAAAAACATTTTCTGAATATCCCGGACCATCATTTTACCTTGTATTTAACAATAAAAATGGCAAAATATCCACCTGAGATGAAGGATTCAGTTTAAATAATAATATCATCCTCAGAACAAAGGTTCAGGAAGGAGCTACCCCACAAGTAGTTTGGTTTTTAAACTTCCGGATTGCTTAAAAATATCCGCTTGGGATCACGTTTATTATATCTCGAAGGCAGATATTACACAAGTTCTCCGGATCACCCTCTTAACTTTCATCCGATTCAATGTTATAATCAATTTAACCTAATGAAACTAAAGACCAGGAATCTCATCGGCCTTTTATCCATTATAACCGCCCTGGGCGGAGCCTTGCGGTTTTTTCAACTCAGCGGAAGCGAGATCTGGTACGATGAAGCTCTCAGTATTTTCTATACAAAATATTTCTTTTACAATCTTATTTTTGAAGGCATCAATTCCGAAAGCTTTTTTAAATTCCTCTTCTTCTACTTCAAATATAATCAGCCGCTTCCATACTACTGCATTCTTTATTTCTGGCTTAATTTTCTCGGTGAAAGCGCATTCTGGACCCGTTCGCTTTCAGTAATCTTCGGAACCCTGTCAATCCCTCTTATCTATCATGCTGGCAGATTCTTCTATAATCGCAAAATAGGCCTACTCAGCGCTCTCCTGCTGGCGGTATCCCCGTTTCAGATATGGCTGTCACGGGAGGTAAGAGGATATTCGTTTGTTTTATTCTTATCTCTCCTTTTGTTTGCCTCTTTTATCAATTACCGCAAACAAGGGAGAAGATCAGACTGGCTGCTGTTCATACTGTTTGCCATCCTCAGCATCTATTCGAATTTACTGATAATATTGATCATAATGCCACTGCTGATATTCGAGATTATCCATGGAAGGAAAATACCGGCCGGCTTATCCCTCGCGATTCTGACGCTGTTCGCCGTCCCGTTCATCACTGTAGTCGGTCCTACCCTTAAATACCTTAACACCAATTTCTGGTTACCGGTTCCTGACGCAAGAGCCGTCTTTCTTAATTTAGGTAATTTCATTCTGGGATTCACAGCCTCTGCCGAACAATATTTCCTGGGAGCGTTTCTGGCGGCATTGCTTGTTTTTACCGGAATAAAACTGTCCGCTAAAAACAGAAAACTGCTTTTATTACTAAGCCTCTCCCTGCTCCCTTTAGCGATAATTTTTGTTGTGTCCCAGATATTCCCCGTATTCCTCCATCGTCAGCTTATTATGTTTTCCCCATTCATCTATATACTTATCGCCGCGGCCGTGGGAATCCGCCCAAACCGGCTGCGAGGCATCACTGGAGCGGCTCTTTTCGGGCTGATGTCTCTCTCTCTGATCAATCTTTATACTGACACAATGCCGACCGGAGAAAGCTTTCATCCCGGGGTCCATCCTCACAAATCGCTGAAACCGGTAATCGAAATGATCCGAGATACAGCGAAATCAGACGATATTATTGCCTACAGCAGTCCCGATACGATCCCCTCTATGGCCTATTATCTGCCGGAGCACTTTCACTTATTTCTATACATCCCCGAAAAAGTCGATCCCTATCTAATCAATGCTTACAACTGGAATTCTAAACCTGTCTGGCCGATAATCTCTATTTTGCCAAAAAAAATGGATCTATTTTTTCGGCAAGATATCGACAAAAGATTTGACAAATACCCGTTAAGCTTATCGAAAGCATCCGGAATCATCCACTTTGAACTTCGACAGCTGGGGAACGAACATAGATTGTATTCCGGACGAATGTGGCTGCTTTCATCAAACTGGGACGAAAGCGGAAATTTAAGCGTGCACGCGCAGGCAGTACGAGAGCAGATGCATCAGCGATTTCGGAAGATTTTAGGGATTAGACATGACGGGATGTTTCTTGATCTATTTATGCTTGATGAGCCGCCCGCTGATTCAGAACGGAACTAAATCAACATTTTCCCTGGTTACCGGCCCCAGAATCACCGTTTGAATTATCCACTGACCCTCTCTCTGATGAAAAATCAGCTTAATCGGAAGCTCTCTGAACCACGTTTCCAGCAGATTATCCTGCATAATCTGCATATCAAAACTTGTCCTTACCTCGGCCAGTTCTTCTTCAAAAATAATATCATGAACCTCAATATTATCAACGACTATTAAGCCGTTCAATGATTCCAACCAGCCGCGACAATCCTTATACCCCCTGATGAAAAAGTCCGCCCGCTCTTCACTAAAACCGAACCTTACGTCATCACCGGCAAAAGCACTTACTCTATCCACGGTTTCTGGATCAAAATCCTTATGTTCAAGCAATTCAACAAGTTCCCGAACCTTTAGCGCCAACTGTTCCACAACCGTGATTTCCTGCGCTTGCGCAAAAAGCGCAATCTGCGCAATAAAGAAGATTAAAAGAACTCCCGCTTTTATCCGTACTCTCACAAATGCGGCCCACGGTCATTCATCGTAAATCCATAACATAAAGGCACGACATCTCCGGTTTCACCAACCAGATGAGAAGAAGGACAATACTCGACCTCATCCTGATCATAACGAAACCGGTCATACCAGCACCGAATGGAAATAAACGGCTTAGGCAGCTCCCTGCCCCGTAACCTTAGAACCGTCAAACCAACCGCACTTTTAAATCCAAACCTCGCCGTCAGAACCAGCAATATGCGAATTTTTTCCAGAATCGATGTTTTCCGGCCGGGAACAAGTTTCAGATGGCGGAGGAATAACGGGAATAGCCCGATATCGACCCGGCAGGTGTTGTGAGCTCCCTCCCGGATCAACAAACTATTCTCCACCAGATCCTCTTTTTTTACCCGAAGGATTCCGGCCATGTGATTTATCAGATCGGAGAGAAACAGCTGTTCCTGAACCGGTTCACACCGTCCCATCCGGACCGCGGCCCGGATCCGGAGATGATGGATAAAAGAAATATTCCTAACGTATAGTTTATAGATCTTCTTCAATTCAAGTTCGTTCACTCCTTTTACAAAATAAGACGAAAGAATAGTCCGCATCTTTTCCTGTTTAAGATTATTTATCGCCCGGCGTTTCATGGCCAAAAGCTTTACTCCATTAAGCTGTTTATAGGCCAAATCATCTAATGCAGGAAGAGACAGGGTTACGGCGGACAATCCCGATTCCTTTAATTTACGGACGTATTCGCGGTCTCCGAGTCTCACCCCATTGGTATTCAGGGTGGTAATCTTGTTTTGCTCGCAACAGAATTGTATTATCTCAAGCATATCTTCCCGGATCGTCGGTTCCCCCCCGGAAAATCTTATTTCCGGTCCGGCAAAATCCGCGATCTTCTTCTTTATTTCCGACAAAGAAAGATCAGGCACGCTCTGGTCGGGCTGATAGCACACACCACAGTTCAGGTTACAGGCATGAGTAACCGCAATCATCATACTCTGAAAACACTTTGGTTTTATCTTTTCCGGCGCTTTCCGGTTCATCAGCTGTTTATAGATCCAGGCATCCTTTTCCATCAATACCTTGAACTCACCATGCTCCGGACATCGCTTAAACATATAAACCGCGCCTTTTTCCTCACTGACTTCAGCCGGAATCATTTTGTAGCATTCGGGACACAAGCTCATAGTCTTTTTTAACAGATTCATATTCTCCTCTCCCCGCTAATAACCGTTTTCATAGATGAAGATGCCCATCATTAAAAGTAAACCCCTGACAGACAGGAATTATCTCCCGCCCTGAAGTCATCAGATGACCGGAGGGACAATGCTTTATCTCCTCTGCGTCAAAACGATATCGGTCATGCCAGCAGCGAATAGCGATATACAGGTGTGGAATGTCGTTGCCCATGATCTTGGTAAGAGACAGATAAAAAGCATTCTTCATCCCAAACCGGTACCAGAGTACAGCAAACGCTTTTATCTTCTGCTTCAAGGTCATGTTATCCATTGCAAACGGCAGGCCCGCCTGTTTCAGGACCAGAGGAAGCAGACTTATATCCAGCCGACAGGGACTATGCCGACCCTGCCGGGTAAACAAACTATTTTCCATAAGCGCCTCAGACGGGACATTAAGAACCTGCGACATAATCCGCAGCAGATCAGATAGATAAAGCTGATCTTTTAAAGGTTCATGGCGTCCGATCGGAACCGCGGCCCGAATCCGGAGATGATCCACCCTGGGAAACTTCTTCAGATATAAACGGTATATCTTTTTAATCTCTGACTCATTCACTCCCTTAACCACTACCATGGAAAATACTACCTTTACCTGTTCCCGAAACATCGTACGCAGGCCTCTTAACTTGACCTTCAGCAGCTTTTTCCCATTCAATATCGTGTATATCTGATCATCAAGAGCAGCCAGAGAAAGGCTGACCAGAGTAAGTCCGGCTTCTTTTAATTTTCGTACATATATGGGATCAACCAACTTAACTCCGTTCGTCACCAAAGTCGTCCGCTTTCCCTGGCCGGCGCAAAACCGGATCAACTCCGGCAGATCCTCTCTCAGAGTAGGTTCTCCCCCCGAAAATCTTATCACCTCTCCCGGAAAACCGGCAATAATACTTTTTAATTCTTCGAGCGGTATATCCTCAACCTCCCGGTTCGGCTGGTAACATACCGGGCAATTGAGATTACAGGCATGAGTTGTTGTAATCATCAAGCTCTGAAACTCGCCGGGCTCTTTGCCGGATGGATTCATCAGCTGTTTATACACCCCGGCGTCTTTTTCCAGAAGAATATTGTAATTGCCGTGGTCCGGACACTCTTTTTTCAGATAGATTTTCCCGTCTTCTTCAACTATTCTGGCTGGGATCTGTTTAAAACATTGGGGACAAAGACTTAAAGTTTCCTTATTTAAATTCACCTGATATTCCTTGTCGTCCTGTCTTCCAGGCTGTTAAATATTCTTCTCTCTTCTCCGGATATATCTCCTCCAGATACCCTTGCAATGCCTTCGCGGACACCGGCAACCGGCCAATTCCTTCTAAAACTCCGACTACCGTGAACGCGCTGACGCGCGGGTCTTTTAGGCTGCACGCGCCGGTAACCAGGTCAAACCGGACCGTTCTTCCGGCCAAACGCTGAAGCGATCTATTAGTTTTTTGGCACTTCTGAAGAAACGGCCGTTCATTAATAATAAGCGTACCGGCAGGAGACAAATATTTCATGATTATCGACATCCCGACAGATGGCTCCAGGCAGATAATAATGTCGGCGGTCTGATTCATAATCAGCGAG
>JAGYOO010000120.1 GCA_018399295.1 Candidatus Omnitrophota bacterium
CGTGGGTGAGGGGCTGCAGGTAACCGGGTCGGCACTCCATGCAGGGCGCATCGCAGGGCATCAGGTCGGCGAGGGTGCAGGCATACGGTTTGAAAAGCAAAACCATCGATCTGACCGAGGTTTATAAGCTTTTTGAAAAGATCTTGCCGGCCGCCGGCCGGATGGCTAAGGCGAATATAAAGCCGCGGCTCAGAATGATCGTCCTTTACTATCTTGCAAATAAACTTAATTATCTTGTCTGCGGTACTGGAAATAAGACTGAGCTGTCGGTGGGGTATTTTACGAAATATGGAGACGGAGGAGCGGATATCCTGCCTCTGGCTGGTTTGTTGAAAACTGAGGTATGGGAATTGGCACGGGAATTGGGGGTTCCGGAAAGAGTGATTAATAAGCCTCCTTCAGCCGGCCTCTGGTCCGGGCAGACGGATGAAAAAGAGCTGGGAATAAGTTATTCAGAACTGGATGGAATCCTGGGCGCGTTGTTGTCCGGAGGAAAGCCCCGGTCTTCCCGGGAAAAGACGCAGAAAGTCAAAAATCTGCTGAAATGTTCCGAACACAAACGCCAGCTGCCGGAAGCTCCGCCTGAATTAAATAACCAATAACCAGGCACCAATTTCCAAACAATAACCCTGCCTACCGGCAGGCAGGCAATAACCAAAACACAAGTAACCAAACAATGAAAAATCACTAAAACGTCCATTATCGAATAGTTTGGGTGTTGATAATTGAGGTTTGGGTATTATTTGGAAATTGAGATTTGGAGTTTGGAATTTTAAACAATGATTGCCATAATTGATTATAAGATGGGGAATTTGCGGAGCGTGGCCAAGGCGTTTGAGACTGTAGGCGCGCAAGTTGAAGTTACCGCTTCTGCCAACAAGCTGAGAAAGGCCAGGGGCCTTATCCTGCCGGGAGTGGGAGCCTTTGCCGCAGGTATGCGGCATTTGCGCAAATATAAGCTTATCCCGTCAATAAAAGAGGCCGTCGAGGCCGGCCGGCCCCTGCTCGGTATCTGCCTGGGGATGCAGCTGCTGTTCTCCGAGAGCGAAGAACATGGCACACACAAAGGTCTGGATCTTATTCCCGGCAGAGTGGTGCGCTTTGATGACCGCTTAAAAGTTCCGCACATGGGATGGAACCAGCTGATCAAAAAGCCAACGGGTGAGGACCTGATTTTAAAGGGAATCCCGAACCGTACCTATTTTTACTTTGTCCACTCCTATTATGCAAAGCCGAAAAGCCGTAATGCCGCGATCGGGATGTGCGAGTACGGCAAAAACTTCTGCGCCATAGCCAGGAAGGATAATACCCTCGGTATCCAATTCCACCCCGAAAAAAGCTCAGACTGCGGACTGAAGATACTAAAAAACTTCTGCAAACTCTCGGGAGAAATCTAAAAAAATAAACCACAGAGAGCACGGAGGACACAGAGCAAAAAGCACTAATTGAAGAAACTGATTAAATCACGAGTTCACGGAGACAGTAGTGGATGAGCTCACAGAGAGAGTAATCGGGTGTGCTATAGAGGTTCATAAGGCATTGGGACCGGGCCTCCTGGAATCGACTTATGAAAGATGTTTGGCAAAGGAATTGAGTGAGGCGGGGATAATGTTTGAGAGTCAGGCCCCTTTGCCTGTAAAATATAAAGGTGAGCAACTTGATTGTGGTTATCGGATTGATTTGCTGATTGAAAAGAATCTTGTTGTTGAGTTAAAGGCTGTTGACGAGCTTTCAGCGGTTCATAAAGCGCAGATTCTTACATACATGAAACTACTCAACGCCAAAGTAGGTCTTTTGATTAATTTTAATAAGAAGCTGCTGAAAAACGGCATTAAAAGATTTTCTCTGTGTTCTCTGTGGTTTGAACTTTGTTTTTTAATTAACAATGAAATCAATATGAGCTTATGAGCTCATGAGCTAAAGAGCTATATATGTTATCCAAACGAATAATTCCATGTTTAGACGTTAAGGACGGGCGGGTGGTGAAGGGGATTAACTTCATCGACCTGCGCGATGCCGGCGATCCGGTGGAGCAGGCGGCGATGTACAGCCGGGAGGGAGCGGATGAGGTCGTGTTTCTGGATATAACCGCCAGCCACGAACACCGCAAGACCATGCTGGACATGGTACGCCGGACAGCGGAACAGGTGTTTATCCCGTTCACCGTAGGTGGCGGCATCCGGACGCTCAGCGATATGGAACTGATGCTCCGTAAAGGCGCGGACAAGATCTCGGTGAATACCGCGGCTGTTAAAGATCCGAAGCTGATCAGCCGGGGCGCGAAAAGATTCGGGAATCAATGCATTGTCGTGGCAATTGACGCGAAGAAGAGGAAGACAGAGGTCCGAGGACAGAGGTCAGATAGAAAAAAAATAAATCGGACTTCCGACTTCCGACTTCCGACTTCTGCTAGTAGTTGGGAGGTTTACCTTTTTGGCGGTCGGAAACCCACGGGGATTGATGCTGTGGAATGGGCTCAGCAAGCTGAGGAACTGGGGGCCGGAGAGATACTTTTGACCAGCATGGATAAGGACGGCACTCAGTCGGGGTATGATCTGGAGTTGACCCGGGCGATCTCGGAGAAGGTGCGTATTCCGGTTATCGCCTCTGGCGGAGCGGGTAAACTGTCCCATCTCTATGATGCCTTAGATAAGGGAAAAGCCGACGCCGTCCTCGCCGCTTCGATCTTCCATTACGGCACGTTCAAGATCAAGCAGACCAAAGACTACCTGCTAAAACGCGGCGTGCCGATGAGACCGGCTGTTTAAATAACCAATAACCAAGCAAAAAACCTTGCCTGGCGGGAAAAATAATTAGACATCAAACTACCTGCAACCAGAAAAATAAAATTAACCACAGAGAGCACAGAGATCACAGAGATTTTTGGAAATATAAAAGCAGTACAATAGAAAGTTTTGGAAGTTGCAGTGAATAACCTCACTGAAAAGGTGATTGGGTGTGCGATTGAGGTTCACAGGGTCTTAGGTCCTGGATTGCTGGAATCGACTTATGAGCGGTGTTTAATGAAAGAGTTGAGTGAAGCTGGAATAAAGTTTGTGCGACAGGCGGCTTTACCGGTAAAATATAAAGGGGAAGAGCTCGACTGCGGCTATAGAGTGGACTTGCTGATCGAAGATCGGTTGGTGGTAGAACTAAAGAGTGTGGAAGAGACCACAGAGGTTCATAAAGCACAGGTTCTGACATACATGAAACTACTCAACGCAAAAGTCGGTCTTTTGATTAATTTTAATAAGAAGTTGCTGAAAAACGGTATTAAAAGATTTTCTTTGTGATCTCTTTCTATCTCTGTGTGCTGATTGTTTTTTTCTTTTAATGATTTTCTCTGTGGTCTCTGTGTTCTCTGTGGTTTGAACTTTGTTTTTTATTGGCAATGAGCGCATGAGCTAAAGGCTAAAATGAACATTAATAAGAACATTTTGAATTTAATAGGCAATACTCCACTCGTGGAGCTTAGGCGCATCCTTCCTGAAGGCGGGGGGAGGATTCTGGCTAAGCTGGAGTATTTCAATCCCGGTGGCAGCATTAAGGACCGGATCGCGCTGGCGATGATCGAGGCGGCGGAAAAGGACGGCCGGCTTCTTCCAGGAGGACTCATAGCCGAACCGACCAGCGGAAATACCGGTATCGGGCTGGCGATGGTGAGCGCGGTAAAAGGATATAAACTGATCCTGACTATGCCGGAGTCGATGTCAGAGGAAAGAAGGAAGCTCCTCAAAATCCTGGGCGTGGAGATCGTTTTGACCCCGGCCGGCGAGGGCATGAGCGGGGCAGTGGAAAGGGCGAAAAAGATAGCAATTGAACTTAACGCCTTTGTTCCGGATCAATTCAGCAATCCCGCGAATCCCGCGATCCATGAGACGACAACGGCAGAAGAGATATGGAAAGATACTGAGGGCCGGGTGGATATTATTGTGGCTGGTCTTGGGACCGGGGGCACGATCACTGGTATCGGGCGGAACCTGAAGAAAAAAAATCCTGACCTTAAACTTGTTGCCGTGGAACCGGCCGGTTCAGCAGTGCTTTCCGGCGGTAATTCCGGAGCGCATGGAATCCAGGGGATCGGCGCCGGATTCGTGCCAAAGATACTCGCACGGGAAATTATTGATGAGGTATTGACGGTAAAAGATGAAGACGCTGTTCAGATGACAAAGCGTCTGGCCAGAGAAGAGGGAATTCTGGCCGGCATCTCTTCCGGGGCGGCAATCTGGGCCGCGCTTGAAGCGGCCGGGCGTCCGGAAAACCAGGGGAAAATATCAGTAGTCATCCTGCCCGATGGTGTGGAGCGTTACCTTTCCACGCCTTTGTTTGATTCAGATGAAGATATCCGCGAGTAAACTTCGCAGGCTTGAGAGACTTATCCATGACCAGCGCCGCTTGGCTGTAGCCTGTTCCGGTGGGGTTGACAGCACTCTTGTTGCTTTCCTCGCTCACAGAATACTCGGGGAAAACAGCCTCGCCTTGACTGCTGTAACTGAGTTTGTTCCTGAGGCGCATGTCAAAGCAGCGGGTAAAATATGCCGCCAGCTCAAAATTCCACACAATCTGCTTCAAATTCCTCTGCTTAAAACCGCTCAGATTACGGCTAATACCGCCCTTCGGTGTTACTACTGTAAACGTTCAATAATGCAGAGGATACTCAGGGAAGCCCGGCGTCAAGGGTTTAAGACCCTTGCAGACGGGACAAATCGCGATGATCTGCGGGAAGCTCGGCCAGGAGAGAAGGCCCTGCAAGAGCTGAAAGTAAGCTCACCTTTGGCCGAGGCTGGTATTGGGAAGGCCGAGGTCCGCGTTCTGGCCCGTTCTTTCGGCCTGCCTAACTGGCAAGCTCCGTCGTATTCCTGTCTGGCTACCCGCATTAGACTGAAGGAAGAGATTACGCGGGAAAAGCTGAAAATGGTGGAATCAGCGGAAAGACTGCTTTCAGAGTCTGATTTCCAATATTTGAGAGTGAGATTGAGCGAAAAAACAGCCCGAATCGAGGTGGAGCGAAATAGAATACCTCTGCTGGTGAAGAAAATGGATGAAAAAATGCTCAAGAAGCTTAAGCAGGCCGGATTCCAGACCGTCTGCATTGACCTGGAAGGATATCGACGGCAGGAAGGGTAAAGCTGCCCCATTCTTAATTGCCCATTTAGTGCCCTGTAATCAATCACCCCACATCCTCCTACAACCTATAACAACTTAACCGGTTTACATAGCCTAAAAGAAGCATTTTTCTTTTGTTTT
>JAGYOO010000121.1 GCA_018399295.1 Candidatus Omnitrophota bacterium
CTCCAAGCGAGCTAAGGCGAGCGGCCTCCAAGAGAAGCATGCAAAGCATGCTGAACGGCCTCCGAGCTCCAGCGAACGATAGTGAGCGTGCTAAGCGGAGCTAGCGCCAGCGCTAGCGCAGCGTAGCGCTTAGCTTGGTTTCTAACGCTTGCTTTACGGACTCGTAGAGCTTGGTTACCTGGTCTTCGGTCAGGGTGGTTTCTTTGCTGCGGTATTCGATGGTGAAGGCTAGGCTTTTGCTTCCTTTGGGGACTTGTTCGCCTTTGTAGACGTCGAACAGGCGGATGGTTTCGGCAAGGTCGCCGGCTGAGGCGCGGATGACGTCAAAGGCCTGTTCCGCGGTTACGGTCTCGGGGACGACGATGGCGATGTCCCGGCTGGATGAAGGATACCGGGGCACGGGTTCATAGTGGTATTCAATCGCGCTGTGTTTAAGCATGGGTTCAAGCTGGATGGCGGCGAAATAGACGTCTTCTGTAATATCAAAGTTCTTAAGCACGTCTTTGGCGATCCTGCCGCAATGGCCGATGATCTCGTCGTTGATAACAAACTCTGCCGCCTGCTCGGGGTCAAAGGATTCAATAGCCGAAGGCCGGATGGCCCAGGTTTTGACTCCGGCTTTTTCGAAGAGCTCCTCCACCATGCCTTTTATATCGTAAAAATTCACGGGCTTCTGGTGGTCCTGCCAGTTATTGTGCCGGCTGCCGCAAAGGGCGATGCCGATGGTCTCGGTTTCGCTGAACCCCTTTTCCAGGAGCCCATAGACCCGGGCGATCTCGAATATCTTTATCTCCGGCCGCTTCCGGTTAAGGTTGAGGTTCACGGCCTTCAGGAAGTTCGGCAGCAGCGAGGCGCGCATGAATTCCTGCTCGCTGCTTAAAGGGTTCATGATCTTTACCGGTTTGTCTGCCGCCGCTCTGGCATTTCGCGCGGCATTTCCGCTGACCAGGGTGTATGTCAGCACCTCGTTAAGCCCCATTCCAGTAAGGGCAACGCGCAAGGCGTCTTTGCTTTGGGTAAGCGGGCCGCGGGCCGGTTCGATCCGGGGTGTCTGCGGCGGAAGCAGGACCGGTATCTTATCATAGCCCCAGATCCGGGCGATCTCTTCAATAAGGTCTTCTTCAATATTCACGTCCCGCCGGAATGACGGCACATCAACGATAAAATCGTTTTCATCCACATTGACCTTGAATCCCAGGGCTTCCAGGATCTCTTTCATTGTCGGAAACGGGATATCGGTGCCGACAAGCGCGGTAACGCGCCAAGGGCTCAGGCGGACCTGCCTGGGTTCAATCGCAAAAAGGTTTACCTCAGACGCCGGAGTGGAAACATCGGCCTCACAGACCTGGCGGTAGAGAACCGCGGCCCGGCGGGAGGAAAAATCGACGTTTTTAATATCCGCTCCGCGTTCAAACCGGTAATTGGCCTCTGTGGAAAGTCCGAGCTTGCGGGAAGCGCGGCGGATGATCACCGGATCGAACCAGGCGCTTTCTAAAAGGATGTTGCGGGTATTTTCCGTGACCTCGGTGTCCAGACCTCCCATAATACCGGCAATGGCCACAGGTTTGACCGCGTCGGCGATTACCAGGATGCTCTCGTCCAGTTCCCGTTCCACGCCGTCAATGGTAGTGATCTTCTCGCCTTTTTTCGCCCGGCGGACGATTATCTTGCCTCCCTCGAGCTTATTGAGATCAAAGGCGTGCAACGGCTGGCCGGTTTCGTACAGGCAGTAATTGGTTATATCCGCTCCGTTGTTTATGGTCCGCGAACCCACTGCCTCCAGTCGCTGTTTCATCCAGGCCGGAGACTCAGCGATCTTGACGTCCTTGATTATCCGGGCGATGTAGCGCAGACACCCTTGTTTATCTTCGATCTCAATGGGAAACGCCGGGCCCATGGCTGCTTCGGGCAGATGTTCCAGAGGCGACATCTTTACCCCGGTAATGGCCTGGACCTCACGGGCTACGCCGACAAGGCTCAGCCAGTCCGGCCGGTTCGAGGTTATCTCCACCTCGAAGATACTGTCCTTTTCCGCGGGAATAACATTGACCTCCAGACCGGCCATGGTCAGCTTAGCCGCGACTTCTTCAGCCAAAAGGTTGGAGTCGATAAATTGTTTAAGCCAGTTATAGGAAATTTTCATGATCTCTCAGCCGCCGAACTGCCGGTTGAATTTAAGGTCGTTTTCGTAGAAAAGGCGGATGTCTTCAATGCCGTATTTAAGCATGGCCACGCGCTCAATGCCCATACCAAAGGCGAATCCGGAATATTTAGAGCTGTCTATCTTCCCGGCTTCCAGCACCCGGGGATGGACCATGCCCGCGCCAAGTATCTCCAGCCAGCCGCTCCCCTTGCAGACGCGGCAGCCCTTGCCCTGGCAGAGAATGCAGGTGACGTCAACCTCAACACTTGGTTCGGTAAACGGAAAAAAATGAGGGCGAAATCTGGACAGGGTCTGTTCGCCGAATAACTTTCTGGCGAACACGGAAAGAAAGCCTTTAAGGTGCGCCATGGAGATGTTTTCATCCACAAGCAGGCCTTCGACCTGATGGAACATAAAAGAATGGCTGGCGTCAACCGCGTCCGGCCGGTAGACCTTTCCCGGCACCAGGACCCGCAGCGGAGGTTTAAGCTTTTCCATGGCTCGCACCTGTACCGGTGAGGTATGACTGCGCAGGACATGGCTGGCGTCAAGATAAAAGGTGTCAAACGCCTCCCTGGAGGGATGCTCCAGGGGTATGTTCAAAGCCTCGAAGTTGTAATACTCGGTCTCGATCTCCGGGCCTTCCACGATCTGGAAACCCATCTCCACAAACAGGCTGCTGATCTCATCAATTACCAGGGTGATGGGATGCAGGCGGCCCAGCTCACGGCGGACCGAAGGCAGGGTAATGTCGAATGTCCCGGCCTTGTTTAAGGATTTCTGTTTGGTGAGCTTTCCTAGTTCAACCTGACGCTGCTTCAGGCCGTCCTGGACAAGCTGCTTAAACCGGTTGATGCCCTTGCCGGCCTTTGGCTTCTCCTCCGCGGACAGTTTACCCATATCCTGAAACAGATCCATGACATGGCCCTTGCGGCCAAGGTACTTTATCCGGATCCCCTCCAGGGCGTCCCGCGAATCGGCTTTCTTGAGGTCGGCCCGTAATTCAAGCTCCAGGGCCTCCAGCTTTTGTTTCATCAGTTTAGAGAGTCTTTACTTTTTCCAGCAGCGCCTTGAAAGTCGGCTTGTCGTTTACCGCCATCTCAGCGAGCATCTTGCGGTCGAGAGCGATGTTGGCTTTTTTCAGAGCGGACATGAACCGGCTGTAGCTGAGGCCGTGTTCACGCACAGCGGCGTTTACGCGAACGGTCCAGAGGCTTCTGAATTCACGTTTGCGCAGGCGGCGATGCTCGTAGGCGTACGACAGCGCGCGCAGGAGCGTTTCTTTGGCCCGGCGATAGACATTGCCTCTCTGGCCGAAACTGCCCTTTACCGCCTTGATGACCTTCTTTTTCCGGGCCCGAGAGGCCGGAGATCTTTTTACCCGTGGCATGTTTTAATCCTCCTTCAATTTTTAAGCGTAAGGAAGAAGCGTTTTTATGGTGCGCTCTTCCACGTGACTTACAAGCTGCGGCACCCGCAGACCTCTTTTGCGCTTCGCGTTCTTCGAAGCCTTGAGATGTCCCCGTCCGCCTTTACTGCGTTTGACCTTGCCGGAGCCGGTTACTTTAAACCGCTTGGCAGCGCCTTTTTTTGTCTTCAGTTTCGGCATGAGTGTTATCCTTTCACGTCTTTGGTTTTAATACCATTATCAGACTGCGGCCCTCGCGATTCGGCCTTTTTTCCACTTCACCGAATTCCTGGATGTCGTCGGCGAGACGCGCGAGTATCTTCTCTCCGAACTCCATGTGGGCCATCTCCCGGCCGCGGAACCTCATCTGTACTTTCACTTTATCGTGATGCTCGAGGAAACTCTTCAGGGTCTTCAGCTTTACCTGATAATCGTGTTCCTGGATCTTCGGCTTCATCCGAATTTCCTTCATCTGCATCGTCTTTTGCTTCTTTTTAGCAATCCGTTCCTTTTTACTCTGCTCGTAACGGAACTTGCTGTAATCCATTATCCGGCATACGGGCGGATTGGCCTGCGGAGCGACCTCGACCAGGTCTAAAAACTGCTCGCGCGCCATGTCCATGGCCTGTGGAGTGGGAACGATCCCGATCTGCTCTCCATTCGGCCCGATCAGTCGTAACTCTTTTGCCCGGATTTGCTCATTGATTCGTGTAAACTTTGAAATAGGACCACCTCCTGTTAAAGAATCAACTTACCTGAGATTACCTTCTCGAGCTCGGCAATCAGTTCTTCAGGCATAACATTTTCACGCACTTTGCCTTTTTCCGGCCCGCGTTCCAGCCGGACTGAAACAGTGCCCGCGGAAACCTCTTTTTCTCCGATAACCAGAATATAGGGGGCCTTCTGCTTTACGGCTTCCCTTATCTTATATCCGACTTTTTCACTCCGGTGATCAGTCTCCACCCGGATATCGGCATTTTTAAGCTGTTTTTCTAAACCAGAGCAATATTCGTGCTGATTTTCAGTTACCGGCACTATTTTTACCTGACAGGGTGAAAGCCATACCGGCAATGCCCCGGCGTAATGCTCGATAAGCGCGCCCATGAACCGCTCAAGGCTTCCCAGGATGACCCGGTGCAGCATTATCGGCCGTTTCATGCTGCCATCGGCAGCGGCATATTCCAGGTCGAACCTTTCCGGCAGGGCGAAATCGCACTGGATCGTGGCGCACTGCCAGGAGCGGCCTAAAGCGTCTTTAAGTTTAATGTCGATCTTCGGACCGTAAAAAGCGCCGTCGCCCGCGTTAATATCGTATTTAAGGCCTTTTTCCTTCAGTGAGAGCTCCAGGGCCTCGGTGGCTCTCTCCCAGTCGGAGTCGGTGCCGATGGATTTTTCCGGCCGGGTGCTGAGTTCGATCTCCCATTCCTCGAAACCGAAGACCTTCATGGTATCAATGACAAACTCGATTATCGCCTTTATCTCGTCCCGGAGCTGTTCCTCCTGGCAGAAGATGTGGGCGTCGTCCTGGGTAAATCCGCGCACGCGCAGCAGGCCGTGCAGAACCCCGGACTTTTCGTTACGGTAGACCGTTCCCAGCTCGAAAAACCGCAGCGGCAGTTCCCGGTAGCTGCGGACCCGCGAACTGTAGACCATAATATGCGCCGGGCAGTTCATCGGCTTTAT
>JAGYOO010000122.1 GCA_018399295.1 Candidatus Omnitrophota bacterium
TTCAGGTGAGCACTTCACGGAAAAACCAAAACGTAAGACTGCTCCTGCGCTTCCTAAGGCGCCACGGGTTGTATGGACATTAAGAAGCAGCATAGCTTATTCAACCTACGCGGATAAATCAATCCGTAAGTCTTAGGTCTCCCTGTGAAATTTACGGAGTAAATTTCTCCAGCTGGATGCCCTTGGGTACCCTGTGAAATTTGCGTAGTAAATTTCCCCAGCTGGGTCCCCGTAGGGGGTAGGTCTTAGGTCTAAAGAGGTCTTCTACTCATGAGCTCATGAGCTGTGAGCTTATGAGCTTACGAGCTTGGGGGGGCCGCCGACAGGTTTTTGATTACCTCAGCCACCTGATCGGCTTTATTCAGAGTGTAAAAGTGGATGCCCGGGGCGCCGTTCTTTATCAGATCGAGACACTGACGCACGGCAAACTCAACACCCGTTTTGAGGATTTTTCCCGGGTCGTCAGCTATTGGCTTAAACAAGGCATGCACCTCATCAGATACCGCCGTCCCGCATTGTTTGCAGAACCGGATCATACCTTGATAATCCCGAATAAGCAGAATACCGGGAACAATTGGCTTGTTAATCCCCAGTTCACGCAACCTATGAACATAATCAAAATAATCACTGTTATTAAAAAAAAGCTGCGTAATCACAAAATCCGCGCCGGCGAGGACTTTTTCCTTCAGAACCAGCGCATCAGCTTCCCGACTCTTTGCCTCAACATGCCCTTCCGGAAAACCGGCCACACCGATACTGCAGTCTCTGCCACAATACTCGCGGATAAACGCTACCAGCTCGCTGCTGTACCGGAACCCGTCTCTGGTCGCGGCCCCGTCCCAACCTTCTGCCGGCAGATCTCCCCGCAACGCCAGGATATTACTGATATTCCGGGAACGGATCTCGTCCAGGATCGCGCGGATCTGTGTCCGGCTGTGTCCGACGCAGGTTAAATGCGCCATTGCCGGGATATTATGCGCGGTCTGGATATAAGCGGCGATATCCAGCGTTCGCTCGCGGTTTCCACCGCCCGCCCCGTAAGTACAAGAGATAAAGTCCGGATTAAGACGGGCCATCTCCCCCAGGGTTTCCTGAAGACGAAGATATCCCTTTTCCGTTTTAGGCGGAAAAACCTCCAAAGAAAAAGTCAGCTGTTTTGACTTGAGAATATCGGTCAACAAACGCATAAAAACCTTTCAATTAATACTACTGTCTAATTTATATCCAATTTCCGGGACTGATGCAAGAATTTCCTGATGGATGAGCAAAAGAGATATTGTTTAAATCTTCAGCCTCCGGCGAAAATCAGGGGAAGATCGATCGCAATCACTTGTTTAACGCAGGCTGTCCTCTACTCATGAACTTGTCAGTTATGTACTCTGTGCTCTCTTAGTTTCGTCATCCTTTACCATGCTCGTCTATCCACTCCGCGATTTTCTGCTTGATCATCTCACGCACCTGCCGCGTCTTTTCAATCTTTTCAGACCGCGCGCCTGAAAATCCGGCTGGATCCGGAAAACTCCAATGCCGGCTTTCTCCGCCGGGAAAAACCGGGCAACGCTCGGATTGTCCCGCATCGCAGACCGTAATCACATAATCAAACCGCCGCCCCTGCTGGTAAAGATCCATTACGGCTTTTGTCCTGTTTGCCGAGATATCAATGCCTTCTTCCTTCATCACCTCGACTACCAGGGGATTGAGCGTTCCCGGCTCAAGTCCGGCGCTTTCAGCCTCATACCGGTCAGCGGCCTGGTATTTCAAAAAGGCCTCCGCCATCTGAGAACGGGCTGAATTATGCACGCATACGAATAGCACTTTTTTCTTACGCGTCATGGCTATACTCTCCTACCCGCTTTGACAGACAAACCATCTTCTGGTCCAAAGACTTATCCGGACTAAAAACAACATTACCGGAACCTCGATCAGCACGCCGACAACAGTCGCCAGCGCGGCGCCAGATGAAATCCCGAACAGAACAGTCGCGGTGGCGATCGCCACCTCAAAATGATTGCTGGCTCCGACCAGGGCCGAAGGCGCCGCGTCCCGATACGGAAGCCTGAGCCATCTGGCCAGCGCGTAGGTTATGGCAAAGATCAGGCCGGTCTGGATAAACAAGGGCACGGCGATAAGCAGGATCGTCTGCGGCTGGTTCACGATCAACTCACCTTTAAATGAGAACAGCAGGACCAGAGTTGCCAGCAAAGCCAGAATGGAAACCGGGGTAAGATAGTGAAGAAACTCTTCTTCAAACCAGCGAAACCCTTTACGCAGGATGACCTGTTTGCGCGTGTAATAACCCAGAATCAGCGGCAGACCCACATAAACAAGAACGGACAACGCGATGGTCTGCCAGGGAATCGGCATCCGGTTAACGCCGAGCAAAAATCCCCCCAGCGGGGCATAAAGAAAAAGCATTGTCAGCGAATTGATCGCGACCATAACCAACGTATGTCCATCATTGCCTTTGGCCAGATGCCCCCAGACAAGCACCATGGCCGTACAGGGCGCGATACCCAACAGGATCGCGCCTGATATATACGAGCGATACAGCTCGACAGTCTCGCCGCTCTTTAACATCTCCGAGCCCGGCAGCAGGTCTTTGAACACGACTCCCAGAAAAAAATACGCGATCGCGTACATGGTAAACGGTTTGACCGCCCAGTTCATAAACAGCGTCAAAGCGACAGGTTTCGGGGTTTTTCCGGCCTTAACCACTTCCGCGAAATCAATCTTGACCATAATCGGAAACATCATGAAAAAAAGAGCGATCGCGATCGGGATTGAGATCTGGTAAACACTGAACCGGTCCAGAAGAACCGGCACCCGCGGAAAGACCCGGCCGATAAGAATTCCGGCAAAGATGCAGAGAAAAACCCAGAGAGTAAGGTTCTTTTCAAAGAAACTCAGTCGTCGTTCTTCATGCCGAACCGGTTCCATACTCTCCACCTTTCCCTAAGAGATCAGCATATAGATCCCGGCCAGAAGCACCAGCGCGCCGCAGACCCGTTTAACGATTGTCACACCCTTTGACCTTTCATTCCAATTCAGATATCTTTGAATAATTTCCGTAAACGTACCGGCGAAAATTATCATACTGCTGTGCCCGATCCCATAAAACAGCAGCAGCAACATACCGTACGCAAATCGCGTACCCGAGATCTTGAACGTTATGCCGAGCATCGACGCCATGTACGCGAACGTGCAAGGCCCCAGCGCGATGCCGAACACCAGCCCGAGGATGAACACGGCCAGGGCGCCCTTACTCTTCAGGCCCGGACGGATCGCGTTTGACAAAAACGGTAGCGGCAGCAGATCCATCAGATGCAACCCCACGATCAAAAAGACCGCTCCCACGAAATAATTCCCCACCCGACCAACGTCCCCGATCATCCGCCCCATTCCCGCGGTCACCACGCCGATCACCCCGATCGTTGCCAGGATCCCCAGGGAAAACAGCAGCGAAAGCCAGAACGCCCGCTTAACATTCATATTACCCTGTTCATCGATAAACCCGATGATCAGTGGGATACTCGCCAGATGGCAGGGACTTAAAACAATACTACCCACCCCCCAAAGAAACGCGGCCGCGAGAGCGATTACCGGATTGCCCTCCAGAGACCTGGACAGCCAGGTAAATATTTCGGCCAAGTTTATTCTACCCCCCCCTGTTTCAGTACCTTGACTAATTCTTCTTTCGGGAAAAATCCCTCATGCCGGTAATATTCTTTTCCGTCGGCATCAAGAAAAACCTGGGTCGGAATAACCCGGATCTTATACTTCTGACCAGATTCTTTTCCGGCCTCAGTCCAGACATCAACAAACACGATCTCAACCTGGTCCCCATACTCCGCCTCGATTTCAGTCATAATCGGCTGCATCTTTTTACAGGGGATGCATTTAAGCGAACCAAGTTCGACAAAAGTCACTTTTTTCGAAGCTGCCGCGGGTTTTTCCGTCTCATCTATCTCTGCCGGAACTGCTTCCGACTCCGGCCGTGCCTCCGGCAGAGAATCCTTTTCCTGGCCGATAGCGCCTCCGGATCCGGCCATAAACGCGACCGCCACCAGCACTCCTATTATCGCTACCGCAGTGATCTTTTTCATTTTCACCCCTTTTACTTTTTAATCCAGCCCTTAATTTCCTCTACTGAAGGCACTCTGCCGGCGGCCTTCACTTCATTGCCGATTACCAGGGCCGGAGTAACCATTACACCGTAACTCATGATATCTTTCAAATCAGTAACCTTGACCAGCTCCGCCTCAATCCCGGCCTCCGTCGTTGCCTGCTGCGCCGCCTCAAATAGTTTTTTACATTTAGGGCACCCGGTCCCCAGTATCTCGATCTTCATCTTGATCTCCTTTTTATCTACTGAAACCTTTTCGTTGGCCGCCGCTTCAACAACTTCCTGAACCAGATCTGACACCATTAACTAAAGACCAACCCGAAAATCATCCCGCTCATAGTTGACATCACGACTACCAGTAACACATAGACCAATGTCTTCTTCGTCCCCAGGAACCGCCGGATCACCAGCATGTTCGGCAGGCTCAGCGCCGGGCCGGCTAAAAGCAGGGCCAGGGCCGGACCTTTTCCCATGCCCGAACCGATCAGCCCCTGCAATATCGGCACCTCAGTCAATGTGGCAAAGTACATAAACGCGCCGACGATTGAAGAGAAAAAGTTAGCGCTAAGGGAATTCCCGCCTACCGCCCGGGCGATTATAGCCGAAGGAACCAACCCTTCGTGCCCCGGCCGCCCCAGAAGAAATCCAGAGATCAAAACCCCTCCCAAAAGCAGCGGAAAGATCTGCTTGACAAATCCCCAAGAGGCCAGAGTCCATTCTTTTAACTCCTCGCGGCTGAACCACCTCCAGAGAATAAACACCAGCATCAGCGAGAAAAAACCAGCGATGAACCATTTCATATTAAATATCAGCAGCCATAATCCGACCGCGTTTTCCGGACAGCCCCAGTTCGCGAAAACCAGGATTCCCACAAGCGACAGAAAATACAGGGCGGTTTTCCAAAGCGGTCGTTCATTATCTTCGCTTCCAACTAAAAATTCTCCCGTTGCCTGCCGGTTTCTCTCTTCCTTCAAAAATATAAAATGCATCAGCAGCCCGATTACCACGCTGAACAGAATCGCCCCGACCGCGCGGGCCAGGCCCAGCTGCCAGCCCAGAACCGCGGCTTGTTTCTGCAGATAGCGGACTTCCTTCAA
>JAGYOO010000123.1 GCA_018399295.1 Candidatus Omnitrophota bacterium
TTTTTTGTTATTTTGTTATTTTATTAATCAACAAAAAAGGTGTTAGAAAACGAATTAAATAGAGGGAAGGTTGTAAACCCGCGGGAAATTCCAGGCAATGTCATTACAATGAATTCCGAAGTTTCTTTGCAGGATTTGGATGATAATGAGGAGATCGTTTACCGGTTGGTGTTTCCTGCTGAAGCCGATGCTGAGCGTGGCTGGATTTCGGTTTTAGCGCCTATTGGAACGGCTCTGCTTGGATACAAAGAGGGCGATGTCATTGAATGGAAAGTTCCTTCAGGTGTCGTTAAACTGAAAGTTACAAAGATAGTTTATCAGCCTGAAGCTGCGGGTGACTATCATTTATAAGGAGATAAGGTTATGCGGGTTCTGAAGCACTTATTTGATCAGAATAAAAAGTGGGCGGCGAGGATCAGGAAAACCGATCCGGATTTTTTTACGAACCTTTCCCGCCAGCAGAATCCCGAATATCTCTGGATCGGATGTTCAGACAGCCGGGTGCCGGCGAACCAGATCGTGGACGTTTTGCCGGGAGAGGTGTTTGTGCATCGGAATATCGCCAACCTGGTCATCCATACCGACTTAAACTGTCTCTCAGTAATTCAGTATGCTGTGGACATGCTTAAGGTAAAGCATATAATAGTATGCGGTCATTACGGCTGCGGCGGGATTCAGGCGGCAATGGATAACCAAAGACATGGATTGATCGACAACTGGCTTCGGCATATCCGGGATATTTATCGTTATCATCAGGCGGAGATTGACTCTCTGCCTGATGAGCAGGCAAAATTGGAGCGGATGTGTGAACTCAATGTTGTGGAGCAGGTGGCGAATGTCTGTCATACCACGATTGTCCAGAACGCCTGGAAGGTCGGGCAGGAGTTAACGGTCCATGGCTGGGCCTATCGTCTTGAAGATGGGATATTAAAGGATCTGGATGTCTGCGCGGGCAGCGCGGAAGAGATAACCCGGACTCACAGGATCAAATAGTTTCCTGTCCAAACTGTCCCTGACTGCCTTTATCCCCTCTGATTTGTTTGTTGCTGCCGGATTTATAGGATATACTTTAATTAGGGGTGCCGTGGGAAAGCTCAGGGATGAGACAGGACTTACCTTAGTCGAAGCGTTAGTAGCAATCGCGATTCTTGCCTTTGCCGTTACCGGCATTATTCAATTTTATCTTTCCAGTGTCGCTGTCTCTGAAATAAATCAGGAAGAAACCATGGCTCTATCGCATCTGGTCAACATGGCCGAGGCGGTTAAGTGTACGCCGTTCAGCAATATCACTTCGGATTTTCCTGATGGGGTCGCCGACGGAACCGGCAACAGCTACGCCGGCATCGTCGGAGGATACGGCTTAACGGAGGAGTGTATTGTTGTTTCATATGACGATCCGGACAGTGATCCTCTGGAGATCATCATCAGCGCGAGCTGGCAGGATAAAAGAGGGAGAAGCCGGATAAGGCATTTAGTCACCAAGAGGACCAGGTAGAGAATGAATCGGAAAAGTTTTAATCAACGAGGATTTACTCTGACCGAAATACTTACGGCGGTCAGTATCTTCGTAATGATCGGCGGGATTGTCATGGTGTTTCTAACGCAGACTCTGAGTCTCTGGCAGTTGATTACCGATCAGAGCGACCTGCGTTCCGTCTCCCGCAACGCGGTTAATTATATGACGAGGGAATTGATGAATACTACGCGTACTTCCACTGAAAATCCTTCACCTAATTTATGCATACCGTCAAAGCCCAACAATAAGTCTGTCGATTTTTATTTGCCTGTTGATTCAGACGGTAACGGCCTGATAATCGATCCTGTCGGTCTTACGGAGTGGGACAAGAGTAATAAGATCCAGTACCAGTATGCCCCCGGGCTTAAGCAGCTGCGGCGGCTGGAAAAAGGGGACCATTATGTTATCGCCAACAACGTTGCTTCCGTGGAATTTGAAGACAACTCAATAAATCCTGCTTTATATGCCAACGAACTGAAGATTATTCTTACTCTGGAAAGACAGACTAAACAGAATCGGACCGCATCGGTTACATTTACGTCCATAGTAAAGTTAAGAAATCAATAGGAAGGTTACAGGATGAAGTCGGTGAAACGAACCTGGAAGATAAACCTGAACGAACGTGGAAACGCATTTATCCTGGCTTACATGACAGTCGTGATTTTTACGGTGCTGTCCGCTCCGCTGATGACGAAGATCATAAGTGAAAATCGGATATTGGAACGGCAGAAACTGGAAAAGGAGGCCTTTTACCTGGCGGAAGGCGGGACCGAAGACGCTATCAACGAATTTACCTCCGCCATTGCTAACTTTCAGATCCAGCCTAACGTTGCCCGTTATCCTGATACGGGAACGATAGTCACGGTCTATTCTAATTCAGCCGCTTTTCCCTCCGGAGTCGAGGTTGAATCAGTTATAACCGAAGCTGAACCTGATCTGAGGCAGGTCGCTGAGTCCGATGGAGTGGTTGTGGGAGTCAAAACCTATGTGGTAAGTTCGACATGCGAGCATCCCGGTAATCCCGCGATAACCGTGACGATCAATCAGGCGATAATTCTTAAAGTGATGTACGCGTTTCAGCACGCGGTGTTTTACAGTGACGATCTGGAACTCCTGCCGGGCCCGAATATGAACTTTTCCGGGCGCGTGCATAGTAACGGAGATATGTATCTTGATTCGCACAATACCTTGACGCTGAACAGTACGTACGTGCGTTCGGCGGGCGGTATTTATAATAAGCGGAAGGATGAGGAAACTACCTTGCCGGGGGATGTCAGAATTAAGAAAGCCGGCACAGGCGCGTATGTTGATATGGACGGGTTAGATAGCGACAGCGCGGATTGGTTCGCGGAGTCGCAGGACCGCTGGAAGGGTACGATTAAAAGCAGTGTTCACGGGACGACAAAACTGGCCGCTCCGGTAGTGGGTTCGATCCAGCCTGACGGATACTACGCGGATAATGCGGGAATATCGATTATCAACGGGACATTGCGCCAGGGCGCCCTGGTCCTGACCGAGGGGGCCGATGTTCCCGCGGGGACTGTCGCGACTGATACTGACTTCTATAATAACCGGGAAGGCAAGTATGTTCGCATGACGAATATCGATCTGAGAAAACTTGCCGGATACGCGCCGGGAGACGCCGAAGGCTTTCCCAGTTACCCCAATCATCTGCCTGCTAATGGTCTGGTTTACGCCGCCCGGGATGACACTGGCGCGGTGCTTCAGCCGGGAATCCGTCTTGTGAACGGGACAAGTATCTACCGGCCCGGTGGGTTGACGGTTGTTTCCAAAGACCCGGTATACATCCAGGGCGATTATAATACGGTCAATAAAAAACCCACGGCAGTGATCTGCGATTCCGTGAATCTGCTGTCAAACAACTGGGATGACGCGAATAGTACAAGGAGCTTGAATAACCGGACAGCCGGTAATACAACGGTCAATACCGCGTTTATTGCCGGCGTGAGTAATACCATCTCCGGAAATTACAACGGCGGGCTGGAAAATTATCCGCGTTTTCATGAGGCCTGGTCGGGGAAGACGCTGTCAATCCGAGGTTCTTTTGTCGAACTGTGGAATAGCCGGGTCGCGCAGGGCGACTGGCTGTACGGGAGCCCGCAATATTCCGCTCCGAACCGGAATTGGGATTATGATACTGACTTCAATGTTAATAATATGCCTCCATTTACTCCCTGGACCGTCGAGGCGCAAAGAAGCGCCTGGTGGAAAGATTAGTTCTTGTCGCCCTGTTTGTTTAACTGGCCGCTTTAGCAGAACCTTCCTGGGATTATTAAAGACCGATAAATTTATTAAAACAATTGCCGTTTTACGGCAGTTTATTATAATAGAAATGAACATTTCATGGATTCAGGATGTAATTTTAACCATCAGGAGGACTAAATGGGAAAGTCGGTAAGGGGTACGGAAACGGAAAAAAATTTATTGGCGGCGTTTGCCGGAGAATCTCAGGCCAGGAACCGGTACACGTATTTTTCCAGCGTGGCCAAAAAGGAAGGATACGTTCAGATTGCCAATATCTTTCAGGAGACCGCGGACAATGAAAAAGAACACGCCAAGCGGTTTTTCAAGTTGCTTGAGGGCGGGGATCTGGAGATAAGCGCGACGTTCCCGGCCGGGATTATCGGAACTACGGCGCAGAATTTAAAGGCCGCGGCTGAAGGGGAGCAGGAGGAGTGGACCCAACAGTACGCTGACGCCGAAAAAATTGCCCGGGAGGAAGGCTTCCCGGAAATCGCCGATCAGTTTAAGCATATCGCTGCTGTGGAAAAACAGCACGAGGCCAGATACAGAAAACTACTTGCGAACCTGGAATCCCAGACTGTGTTCAAAAAAGATAAGACCGTGAAATGGAAATGCGATAATTGCGGCTATGTCCATGACGGATCGGAGGCGCCCGCGCTTTGCCCTGCCTGCGCCCATCCCCAGGCCTACTATGAGGTTTTGAGCCAGAATTATTAAAAGAAAACAGCGGGAAAAGGAGATTCTTCCTGTTTGAGCCAGTTTTAAGAAAAAAACACTTCCAAAGCAGTCTGAATATGAGGTGTAAAGTCAGGCTGGTTTTTGGGAGTGTTTTTTTGGCCGTATTTCTGCTGTAAGCAGGGGAGAATCTTTTGTTCGTTTTGATAAAGGGTGCCTTGTCCACGCGGTAAAAGTTCTGAGTAAATTGATTTAAGAGTGGTTGGACGGGAATCGGCAAGATGAATAAAAACAATGAGTATCGAACCTTATTTTTCCTCCTGACAGCGTGTTTGCTGTATATTGCTGCGAATTGTTTTTTGGTTCTGAAGCGGGGCAATCTGTATAACCTGGTGGAATGCGGAAAGATCGTCTATTGTCTTCAGTTTAATTCTGTTTTAATCAAAGAAGGGTTTTTCAGCGCCCTGCAGGTATTCAGGTTTTATCCCCCGGCTTATTTTTTTCTCCCGATCTTTTTATACGGGCGGTTCGGGAGTCTGCAGGTTTTTGCCTTGAGTAATGCTCCATATATTCTATTGCTGATGGGGTCGGTTTACTTTTTGGGAAAAAGGATTTCCGGCGGCCGACGGGGCGCGCTGCTGGCGCTGTTTGTGTTGTTTTTCTATGATCCGTATATTTCCCCTGTTTCCCGCGGGTTTATAATGGGGTTCGGGCTTACCGCCTGGATGTCTGTTTTTTTCTGCCTCGCGCTTTATTCCCGGT
>JAGYOO010000124.1 GCA_018399295.1 Candidatus Omnitrophota bacterium
CGATGAACCATTACAGCATCTGGCCATCAGTGTGTTCCGGGCCGTGGAAAACCACTGCTGGTTTGCCCGCAGTGCCAACACCGGCATCTCCGGATTTATCGACCCTCAGGGCCGAATTACCGGACTGGTGCAAAAAAATAACCGGGAAATTTTCATTCCCGGTTATAAAACCCAATCTCTCACCGTCGATTCAGACTAATCCGCGGCTCCGGCCTCCCCCTCTCCGGCTAAGGTGTTATTGTAAAGTTCCCATACCGGTCCATCTCCACCTGAGCAAGAAAACTTTGATGGGTCGCCCTCGCGCCAAAATCTGTTCCGCTGCATAAAACATCGTAATCCCAATGGCCGTCGTCCATGGTAAAGTCCACGTACTTCTGCAAAAGCACATAATCAGAAGTATACGGATCGTTTCCCGTACCGATCATCTCGTCCCTGTACATCTTCTGGGCCTTGGCAATCTCCAGCATATTTATTTTGGCCTTGGCGATCTCCATATCCAGGACCATCTCCTTGTACATTGGCACGGCAATCGCGGACAGCACAGCGAGAATAGTCACCGCCACGAGAAGTTCCAGGAAGGTAAATCCCCGGTGATCAAGCTTTAGGGACTGTACGGATATTTTGCTCTTTTCCTTTACCGGCATCTCCAGTTCCCTCCCCTGTCTTTAATTATATCACGCACAGGTTAAGCCTGCCAGATATGACGGTTTTTACGCAAGACAATCAGGCCCAAACTGTTCTTACCAGTTTTTCCACTGTCTCCTGTCGAGTCGGGTAGACATCCATAATAACCTCTTTTGGCTCAAACCAGAGCTTTATTTCCCGCTCCGCGTCCTCTTCACAGCCTGAAGTATGGATCACATTTTCATACACGCCTTTAGACGTAATCCTGCCGTAGGAGCCACGGATCGATGTCGGCTCGGCCTCTTCCGGATTTGTCGCCCCAGCCAGCTGCCGAACCCGTTGAATCGCGCTATCTCCCCAATATACCAGGGCCATGACCTTCCTGCGATTATGCAGTGTGCCCTGCAAATAATCGAGCAGCTCAGGGAAAAAAGGCTGATCTTTCATGTGGCGGTAATGTTCGGCCGCCAGCTCCCGGGAGACCTGCACCACCTTGGCGGCAATAATCTCCAGCTTAGTTTCAGAAAGCCGGGTAAGGATGTTACCGGTGAGAGATTTTACCAGCCCGTCAGGCTTGATTAAGATAAGTGTCTGCTGATTCATTTCCTTCCTTTTCTGTTTATCGTCGCATCAGCGACAGTATCCGGTCCAAATCATCCAGTGAATAATACTCAATATTTATTTTCCCCTTCTTTTTTCCGGCAAAGATCTTTACCTTTGTGCCGAAGATATGCTGCAGCTCATCCTCCAGGTGCCGCACCTGCCCGTCCTCAGGCGCCGGCCGGGGCTGTGATTCGCGTGTCCGCGGCTGAACATTAACCGAAAACCCCTCTGCCTGCCGCACAGACCAGCCTTCTTCCAGAATCCGGTTAAGCAGCTCGTTCTGCGCCTCCAGATCATTCAGTGCCAGGATCGCCTTGGCATGTCCGGCGGTAATCAGGTCAGCGGCCAGGGCCTTGCGGCTGGCCTCCGGCAGGGTTAGCAGCCGGATCCGATTCGCGATCGTAGCCCGGTCTTTTCCCACGGCCTCAGCCACTTTTTCCTGGGTAAACGAAAAATCGCGGATAAGAGAATCATACGCCGCCGCCTCTTCCAGAGGATTTATATCGTCCCGTTGAACGTTTTCCACCAGCGAAAGCTCCAGCATCTCCAGATCACTTGCCTGGCGGACAACTACCGGAACCTCGTTAAGTCCAAGTTCCAGCGCCGCCCGCAGTCGGCGTTCTCCGGCAATCAACTCATAACTGCCGTCCGGCCCCTGGCGCACGATCAAAGGTTGAACAATCCCTTTTTCCCGCACCGAATTCACCAGATCCTGAAGCTTTTCCGGGCGAAATTTTTTCCGCGGCTGATACCGGTTGGCCGTGATCCTGCGCGGGTCCAGGCTCGCCGTCTTTTCCGGCGGAGAACCCCCTCCGCGCCCGATAAGCGCCTCCAGCCCCTTGCCTAAAACCTTTCTCTCCATTAACGCCTCCTTTTACAAATAAAAACTAAATTTTTTTTAACCACAGAGATTAAAGTTTTGGACTCTGTGTACTTGCGCCTTTGTACTCTGTGCACTCAGAAAACAACCGTCTATTTTTATTTAAAACATAAAAAAAGTTCACAGAGTTACAAGAAGGGTTCAAAGAGATGCTGTTTTTCTTTTCTCTGTGCTCTCTGTGATTGATTTTTTTAATCTTTTTTACGCCATTACTGTTTCTACTGCAAAGCCTCTGATTAACCCTTTGATTCATTGACAGTCTCCTTTCTGTCAACCATCTTCCGGATATGTCACGCCGGCCTCGGTCCCGGCACCGGCCTCTTCTGCCGGCTCCGGTCTCTCGGGTTTCGGCTGGCGGTTTATAAACTCTTCCGCCAGCTGATCATATTTCAGCGACCCCACCGAGAACCGGTCATAAAGAAAAATCGGCTTTCCAAACCCCGGAGACTCGCTCAGCCGGATACTGCGGGGGATTATTGCCGAATAAACCTTTTCCTTAAAAAAATTGCTTACCTCTTTTATAACCTCTGTCGTCAGGCGCGTCCGAAAATCCGCCATGGTCAGGACAACCCCCTCCACAGTAAGCGCCGGATTTATCCGTTGTCGGACCAGATCAACCGTTTCCAACAGCTGGCTCATTCCCTCCAGAGAATAATACTCGCACTGAAGCGGGATCAACACAGTGTCCGCGGCAGCCAGCGCATTCAGAGTAAGCAGCCCCAGCGACGGAGGGCTGTCAATAACGATAAAATCATACTCCCGACGGACCGGCTCCAACGCGTCCCGCAACTTAAACTCCCGACCCGGTTCATTGACCAGTTCGATCTCCAATCCGGTAAGAGCAACATTAGAAGAAAGCACCTGCAGGGTTTCCAATTCGGTCTTTTTTATGCACTCCCGCGTTTCCCGACTACCCAGCATTGCCTGGTAGGCAGTCCGCTCCTGCTCCCGTTTGTCCAGCCCCAGCCCGCTGGTGGCATTCGCCTGCGGATCGAAATCAACAAGCAGGACCCGCCACCCCTTTTGAGCGACAAACGCGCTCAGGTTCACGGCAGTTGTTGTCTTTCCCACTCCGCCTTTTTGATTGCAGACCGCAACTATTTTTCCCTTGCTCATATCAGGTTAGTTCGCTTTCCGGAGGTTCATTCTGCCCGCCGGGAACGCCGGTCTCCATCACCAGCTTTGTTCCGACGACATCCATTTCCCGGGCCAGCCGCCGTGCCAGCTCAAGATCTGGATTCGACTCTTTAAGACAAGACATCATCCGCTCGCTCAAGTCATCCATGCGGCCGGCAAAATGCCGGCAGCGGCGCATCCTGTCTTTCAGGCTGGCCGCCGCGGTATGTATCGCCAGGGCGAGCTCCCGCAACTCGTCCCCCCGTCTCAAGTGAGTCAGATTAATATTAAAATCGCCCCGAGCCATAGAATCCGCTGCCCGTTTTATGCGATAGACCGGACCGGCCAGTTTGTGCGAGGCAAACACACTCAGCCCGAACAGGAGCACCGACCCGGCGATAAGCCGCAGGACAAGCAGGCCAGTCACCCGATCAAACACACGGGAAAACTCGACCGCGAATATTGCGCCTAAGATCTGCGCCATCTGACCATCCGCCGCTCCCACGGTGCTCAAAGCAAGCCTTTCCGCGAAAGTGGGATTGTTCATCTCCGCGGACATTTCTCCCCAGGTGGCGACAAATGTCGTCCAGATCGCGATTCCGCTTATCACCAGAGCGGCCATAAAGATGATCAGGCAAAACTTAAGCTGCAGGCCGCGCTCAATAAAATAGGTCCTTCTGCGTTCACTGCTTTTTATTGCCATCCCTGCCTCCCGTCCGTTTTATCCCTCTTTGCCCGCGCTTTTCCAGATGCATTAACAACAGAGCCATATCACTGGCAGAGATACCTGATATCCGCTGCGCCTGCCCGATTGAGCCAGGTCTTACGCGCAGCAGCTTCTCCCGCGCCTCTTTCTTTAATCCATGGATCTTTTCAAAAGAAAAATCCCGCGGAATCACTCGTCCCTCCAGCCGGCGCAGCCTATCCGTCAGCCTCTGCTCCCGCTGAATGTACCCCTCGTACTTGATCTCCATTTCTACAAGGGCAACTATTTCCGGGGAAAGAACCGGGAGCCGGGAATCGCTTTTAAGCAGTTCAAGGTAAGATACTTCCGGCCGCCGCAAGACCCTTGACATGTCTAAGTTATTTACTTTCAAGGACTTAAGAATGCTTATCGCCTCGGCGGCCGCTGCTTGTTTCTTCCTTATTCTATCAATTCTGCCTTTTGAAATCAAGCCGATTTTGTAGGCCATCGCGCTTAACCGCAAGTCGGCATTATCCTGGCGCAGCATCATTCGATGCTCAACTCTTGAGGTAAACAGGCGATAAGGTTCCTCTGTTCCCTTTGTTACCAGATCATCAATCAAAACACCGATATACCCCTGGATCCGGCTGATAATAAACTCTTTCTTTTCCTTAACCTGAAGCGCGGCATTTATCCCCGCCACAAGCCCTTGACAAGCCGCCTCCTCATAGCCGGTTGTCCCCGTTATCTGCCCGGCAAAATAAAGGTGACTAATAAGCTTTGTTTCTAATGTAGGATAAAGCTGCGTGGGATCAAAGTAATCATATTCAATCCCATATCCAAACCGGGTAAATTCGGCGCGCTCCAGGCCGGGAATCGTTGCCACAACCCTAAGCTGAACGTCAGTAGGCATACTTGTAGACAAACCGTTTACATAGATCTCCCTGGTATTCCTGCCTTCTGGCTCCAGCCAGACCTGGTGCCGCTCTTTATCCGGAAACTTTACGATCTTATCCTCAAATGAAGGGCAATACCTTACCCCATGCCCCTGGATCTTTCCGCTATATAAAGGAGACCGATCGAGATTTTTACGGATCAGGCTATGCGTTTTCTTATTCGTATAGCCCAGAAAACAATCCATTTGCTTTACTTCCAGCTTCTCTGTTTCATAGGAAAACCCCAAGGGCGGCTGATCGCCAGCCTGGGGAGTAAACTGGGAAAAATCAATGGTTCTTGAGTTAAGCCGCATCGGCGTTCCAGTCTTAAGCCTTCCCACCCGAAACCCCGCCTCTTTAAGCTGCACAGCCAAT
>JAGYOO010000125.1 GCA_018399295.1 Candidatus Omnitrophota bacterium
GGCTTTGGCGGTTGATCCTGAAGTGCTTCTCATGGATGAGCCTTTCGGTTCTCTGGATGCTTTGACAAGAAGTTATTTGCAGGATTCTCTTCTTAAAATCCGACAGTTGAAGAAGACTACTATTGTTTTTGTTACGCACAGTATTGAAGAAGCCCTGCTCCTAGGGCATAAAGTGATCGTGTTGAGCCGACGGCCAGCCCGTCCAGTTAATATAATCAATGTGAATAGACCATATCCCAGAAATTTGCTTCGCGACGCGCATCTTCAGGATATTATGTTAAAGGTACAGAAGCTGCTTAGTTTCGAGTTGTAGGAATTACAAGTTTTGGGATCAATGATAAGCAAAATAGGACTCTCCCCGATAAAATCTCCTCCCAGATAATCGCTTCCCTGTATAAAGAAAGTAATCAGAAATTCGATGACAACTAATCTTTAATCCTCTGAATTATCCGGTTAAAATACCGTTAAGATGAACGAGAAAAAAAGGTATAAGATCGGAATTTCCGGTTCCTACGGCGGCCTCAATCTGGGTGATGAGGCAATCCTGCAATGTATTATCTGTCAGTTGCGGCGGTCTCTGCCGGCGCAGGTAACGGTGTTTTCCCGCGTCCCGGATGTGACGCTTTTAAATCAGGATGCTGACCGTTCGCTGGCCATCCACTTGCTTCCCCGCGATGAGATTGCTTTGGAAATTAAAAAGCTGGACCTGCTGATCATCGGAGGCGGAGGGATTCTGTTTGACGGGGAGGCCAGAGAGTATATGCAGGAGGCGAAGCTGGCCCGCGAGGCGGGAGTGCCGGTAATGGTCTACGCGGTGGGAGCCGGACCACTGAATGAATATCTGAATCAGCAGATGGTTCAGGATGTTCTTCAGGGAGTCGAGGTGATAACAGTGCGGGAGCGTAACGCGAAAAAAGTGCTGGAAGAAACCGGTTTGGAACGCGAGATAACCGTAACCGCGGACCCGGCCATGCTATTGAGACCAGAGGCGTTGCCGCAAAACATCAAAAAGCTGGAAGGCCTTGATCGGGAGAAGATATTGATAGGTATTTCAGTGCGGGAGCCCGGACCGGCCGCTCCGGGGATAAGCGCGGAATCTTATCATAGCCTGCTGGCAAATGCCGCGGATTTCATGGTTGACCGGTTTAACGCGGAGATCGTATTTGTCCCGATGGAGCGGAATGTCCTGGATCTTCAGCATTCCCACGCGGTTATTTCCCGGATGCTTCGGCCGCAGCATGCCCGGGTTCTCCGGGGCAGTTATACCCCGGGACAAATGCTTTCCCTGATTAAAAATTTTTCTTTTGTGGTTGGGATGCGGTTGCATTTTCTGATTTTCGCCGCGCTGGAATCAATCCCGTTTGTCGCTCTGCCGTACGCTGGCAAGGTTATGGGATTTCTCGAAGATCTTTCGATCGAGGCGCCGCCCCTGCAGCTGGTTAATGCCGGCAGACTGATTGCCTACATCGATAAGACCTGGGACCGGAAAACCGCGATGATAAAGCAGTTGGAAGAAAAGATTCCTCTTTTGCGCGCAAGGGCGCAGGAAAACAATCGGATCCTGGTCGAATTGCTGGAATCGATTGACCGGAAAGGATAAGCTATGCCAGCGCTTGCCAGGCCTGAACATTTTCGCCGGATCACACTCCCCCCGCGGGAGGCGATTGTCGCGGCTGACTGCGATGTGCTGGTCGTGGGCGGCGGGCCGGCGGGATTCGGCGCCGCGCTGGGAGCGGCGCGGGGAGGGGCCAGGGTTATTCTTGCTGAACGCTACGGCTTTCTTGGCGGCAATGCCACCGCCGCCCTGGTGGTCGCGTTTATGTCTTATTATACTGAACATCATACCGAAGAGCATTCGGATATCTCCCTTCTTCCCACGGATCACGGCCGGGGCCGTCCCGTGATCCGCGGCGTGCTGGCGGAACTGGTCAGGAAGCTGGTTAAGGCCGGGGGGGCTGTCGCGCCTTCGCTGGCTACGGGGTTTACGGTTCCGTTTGACGCGGAGATCTTCAAGCTGGTGTGCGAGGATATGCTCCACGAGGCCGGAGTGGAAATATTGTTTCACGTGTTTGCCAGCGGCGTGCTGGAAAACAAAAAACATGTTGACGGAGTGATCTTTGAAAGCAAATCCGGGCCGCTGGTAGTTCGGGCAAAAATAGTGATCGACTGTACCGGAGACGGGGATGTTGCCGCGGCCGCGGGTTCTGTTTGTGAGACCGGCAGGGAGGAAGATGGGCTGGTCCAGCCGATGAGCCTTCTGTTCCGCCTGGGGGAGTATGAAAAGGCCGCGTTCGCGGAGTATGTAAAGCAGCATCCGGACCAGTGGCAGGGGGTGCATGGTTTATGGGCGATGATCGATCGGGCTGAGGCCGCGGGCGAACTGGATCTGCAGCGGGAAGATATTCTGATGTTCCGTACCCCGCGGGATCGGGAGATATATGTTAACAGCATTCGGGTCTGCCGGGTTCTGGGAACCGATGTCTGGGATCTTACCCTGGCTGAAGTCGAAGGCCGGAGACAGATGCGCCGTCTCGTAAGTTTTTTTAAGAGGTATGTTCCCGGCTTTAATCAGACCTATGTTTTGCAAAGCGGTCCGTCGGTGGGAGTCAGGGAAAGCCGCCGGATCATCGGCGGATACAAGCTGACGGCCGAAGACATCCTGCATGCCCGCGAATTTAAAGACGTAATTGCCCGTTCGACCTATCCTTTGGATATCCATAATCCAAAAGGCAAGGGAACTTTAATGAAACGTCTGCCCGCGGGCAAGGCCTATGATATCCCTTTGCGCTGCCTGCTGCCGCAAGGGATGAAAAACCTGCTGGTCGCGGGGCGATGCATTTCCGGTTCTGCCGATGCCCTTGCCTCGTTTCGTGTCATGCCGGTCTGTATCGCAACCGGTCAGGCGGCCGGTGTTTGCGCCGCGGTGTCCCGTAGTCTCAAGCTGTTGCCGAAGCAGGTTCCGGTTGAAAAGGTTCAGAAGGCGCTCCTCGCTCAGGATGCGGATCTGGGGTCGCAGGGATAAAATTTATCAGACCGGTTGATACCGTTTATCTCCAATAACTACTTGACGCCAAACAACTGCTGCTTTAGCATATTAAAAGTAAGTAAACAACTTTTTTAAAGGAGGATATTAATGCAAGATATTCTGCAGCAGACGTTCTTCCAGAATACCGTGCTGGACTATTTGATCGCGCTGGCTATACTTGTGGCCGGGATCTCAATCGTGTTTATTTTAAAGAAAGTAATGGTTAAGCGGTTGAAAGGCTGGGCGGCGAAGACCGCCACGGATCTTGATGACTGCGCGATCAAGTTTGTTGAAAAGAATCTTATACCACTGTTATATTTCGGGGCGCTGTATCTGGCGGTCCAGCGGCTGGTCCTGAGCGAGTTCATGGAGAAAGTGATGAGTGTGATTGGCGTGGTACTGGTGACCTTGCTGAGCATTCGCTTTCTGATCCAGTTCATTAATTATTTGCTGCTTTCCGTCTGGTTGAAGAACGAGCCGAGTGAATCGCGCCAGCGGAGCCTGAAAAGCGTGGTAACGGTCCTTAAATTTCTGGTCTGGTCGATCGGCGTGATCTTTCTGTTGGACAATCTCGGGTTTAAGGTTTCGACTGTGATTGCCGGACTGGGGATCGGCGGCGTGGCCGTGGCCCTGGCCGCGCAGGCCGTGCTCGGAGATCTGTTCAGTTTTTTTGCTATTCTGTTCGACCGGCCGTTTGAGATCGGGGATTTTATTATTGTCGGCGATTATCTGGGATCGGTTGAATATATCGGGATCAAGACTACCCGGATTCGCAGTCTGGGCGGCGAACAGCTTATTTTCAGTAATACTGATCTTACAAATTCCCGAGTCAGAAATTATAAGCGCATGGAGAGAAGAAGAGTTTTGTTCCAGCTGGGGGTTACGTATGATACTTCTCAGGAAAAGCTGCAGCAGATACCGCAGCTGATCAAAGACATTATCATCGGGGTCGAAGATACGGTCTTTGACCGGGCCCATTTTTCTTCTTATGGTGACTTTAATCTGGTGATCGAGGTTGTCTATTACGTTATCGGCCCGGATTATAATAAGTACATGGACATCCAGCAGCTTATCAACCTGGCGATAAAGCGGGAATTCGATTCGCGCGGCATAGAGTTTGCTTTCCCGACCCAGACGATCCATCTGAATAAGGCCGGATAAAAATGAAGAGAGAACTGATTATAGTCGGCGACAGAGTTTTGATCAAGCCGGATAATGAACGGGAGATGACGAGTTCCGGGCTTTATCTTCCCCAGGGCACTTTGGAGAGGGAAAAGGTGCACAGCGGCAAGGTGGTAAAGGCGGGCCCCGGATTTCCTGTCCCCAGCCCTCTTGATGTCAGTCAGGAACCCTGGAAAGAGCCCGCGGACGAGACAAGGCAGTATTTTCCGCTCCAGGCCTGGATCGGCGACCGTGCGATCTTCCTTCGGAGCTCATCCGTGGACCTTGAATACGAAGAAACAAAGTATGTTATTGTTCCGCACGCGGCGATTTTGGCGCTGATACGGTATGAGATCCCGGAGAAGATATGAAGGCCCGGGGTCGTCCGCTGCAGGCGTTGTTTCTGGGAACTAACGGCTGGTATGACTCGAAAACTGGAAGCACGGTGTGCGCTCTTATCCGCTCTGAAGAGTACAACATCGTTCTTGACGCGGGATATGGTTTTCATAAGCTTGACCGCTTTCTCCGGCCGGAGAAGCCTACGCTGATTTTTTTGAGCCATCTGCACCTTGATCACACGATCGGTTTGCATACGCTGGCTAAGTTTCGGTTTCGGAAAAAACTCCGCATATTCTGCCCTGTCGGACTGACGGTTGGACTGAAGCGTCTTTTTGGCGCGGAATTCACCATGCCGTTACCCCGTTTGCCTTACCAGGCCGAGATCATTTCCGTAAAAAAGAATCTGGAGCTGCCCGGGCTTAAAGTTACGGCCCTGCCTCTGGTCCACTCGACCATCTGTCTGGGGTACCGGTTTGATCTGCAGGGAAAGAGCGTGGCCTATTGCACGGATACCGGTTATTGTGAAAACGCGGTAAAGCTTGGCCAGGGGGCGGACCTGCTGATCACGGAATGTGCTTTGCGTCCGGGACAGGATAGCGAAGGTTGGCCGCATCTTACTCCGGCGG
>JAGYOO010000126.1 GCA_018399295.1 Candidatus Omnitrophota bacterium
TTACGGAAATTACAATAACCAAATCCCAAGTAACAAACAATAACCCTGCCTACCGGCAGGCAGGCAATAACCAAAATCACTATAACTAAAAACAAAAATTTGAAAATTTGATTAACCTGATTTTAGAATGATTAATCTGATTAAAATGCCCCCTTCCGGCACCGGGGCAGGAAGGGGGCAACATCTTAGGCAACAGCATCTTAGCAAAAGATTTAATGCCTTTCCGGCGCGAAGCGCAAGACTAAGGTGCTAAGATGCTGCGCGCAACGCGCGCTAACTCTGCCCTCTGCCCTCTCTACTCATGAGCTAATGAGCTTATGAGCTAGCCCTGAGCGAAGTCGAAGGGCTAAGGCGCTTATACCAGACGTTCATGCTCTCAATACGCCCGGAAATCCAGGTATTGTTTACCAGCGTTCCCCCGTACGCGTACCCAGCCCTGGCAAAGGTAATGTTCATTCCGGCTGAGACTGCCCGAGCAATCGTATAAGCTGTCCGGAATCCTGAAGCTGAGGCTTCTTTCTCCATCCGGGCTAACAGGCTACCGGCCATTCCCCGGCCCCGATATTCAGGCAAAGTCGCGAAATCCGTCATCTCCACCGCCCTTGTCTCCCCGTCCTTTTCCGTCGAAGCCGCGGCGATCAGCTTTTCATCTTCCCGGATATCAAAGTAATCAATATGAGACCGCATCGTCTGACAGATATATTCCGGATCAAAGATCGGGAAAGGGTAGGACAAGAAGGTTTTTTTGTATAAGTTCGCCAGCGCCTCCGCGGCCTCAATCCCGGCCTTTTCCAGGCGCAGCTCATTTAGCGGCTTGAACTTCTCACCTGATTTCCCCCGGGCCAGATTCAACACCTGTTCGATCTTTTCAGCCTCTTTAATAACAGCACGCTCTTCTGATAAATATCTTCCCAGAAAAAGACAGGCTTCGCCCTCGGAAAAATACCCCGGAATCTTCGCCTCCTCGCGAAAATCCGCTTGTAAAAAAATCTGCCCGGCGCTCTCCGGCACCTTAGCAAAAATCTTTGTATACCCCTTTTCCCGGGCCAGGACATCGAGCGCGGATATCTCTCTCTCGCCGCAGCCCTGCCCCCACTTCATTACATAAACACGTTGGTTCAATTGGCCATGCTGGATCCGGCACCCCTTAAAATCTTCGATAACATCATAATCCATAAATAAAAATCCTTCGGTTTAAGTTGGCTTTAATCTGATTCTATCATATCCGGCCTGAAATCAGAAACAGGTAGAGCCGGGATAATTGCCCGATGCCGGCAATAGGCTAAAATATAGTACGCAAGAAAGGTTTTAAAATTAAACGGAGAAAATGCCGCATCTTTCCACGTGGCCGATAGAGATGACTTTCACTGCTTTTCTGCTGGGCGCAGGGATCATTGCCTGGACCGGATCACGTCTGGCGAATTATGGCGACCGGATCGCTGACCGGACCGGCCTGGGGGAGGCAATAACCGGAACCTTGTTTCTTGGAATAGTCACATCCCTGCCCGGCCTCGCCGCCTCGATCACCGCGGCCCTGCAAGAGAACGCGGCCCTGGCAGTCAGTAACGCGATCGGCGGAATCGCAATACAGACTACGTTCCTTGCTGTTGCCGATATCGCCTATACAAAGGCCAATCTTGAACACGCGGCAGCCTCTATTGCCAACCTCCTTCTGTCCGCCATGCTGATCACACTGCTCACCCTGGTGCTGCTGGGACTGGCCGGGCCGGAAGTCACAATCGGACACATCCACCCCATGACGATTATGCTCATTGCAGCAACAGCCTTTGGAACCTGGCTGATAATCAAAAGCCGGAAAGAGCCGATGTGGCAGCCGAAAGAAACCCGAGAAACGGTGCTGGACGTCCCTCTTGAATCCACGCAACAGGAAAACTTAACTTATCTTTTAACTGGTTTTTTTCTCACCGCCCTGATCACCCTGGCCGCCGGAGCGGGAATCGCGCACCTGGCCGGAATAATCACCGAGGAAACCGGACTTTCTCAAACCGTAGTCGGAGCCCTGTTCCTGGGAGTAGCGACCTCTCTGCCGGAGCTTGTGACAACCGTGGCCGCGGTCCGGCAGGGATCCTTGACCCTGGCGGTCAGTGATATCGTAGGCGGTAATCTGTTTGACGTACTGTTTGTCGCGGCCGCGGACATCGCCTATCTCCGCGGCTCGATATTTCACGCTTCCAAAATCGGGACTCCGGAGATCTTCTTCACCGCGCTCACCATTCTGCTGAATGTCACGCTTCTGCTCGGACTGCTCTATCGGCAGCGCAAGGGTCCGGCTAATATCGGATTTGAAAGCCTGCTCATCCTGCTGTTCTATATCGTTGGTTTTCTTACGCTGGCATTTTTGCTGTGACAAAAACCTGAGGGAAGGATAACGAACCCCATAGGAATAAACACGCGAAAAGCAGATCCTTCCAAAAGGCCTTTACCCTTGCGTTTTTCCTCTTAACTTCCCATGCACACCGAAAAACTTTAGGACCTCTTCCACTATCAGGATAAAGCTGGCGGCAAGAATCGCGATACCCCAGTCTAAAAAACTGATCCCCACGGTACCAAACAGGGTCCGGCCGGCGGATGAATACACTGTAAGCAGCTGAAGAAGAATTGCCGCGCCTAATCCGGCGGAAAGCCATTTATTACTGAAGATGCCGATCTTAACCACCGACTCATATTGTGACCGGGCGTTCAGCGCCTGAAACCACTGGAACGCCGCCAGAGTAGTAAACGCCATGGTCTGGGCATAGGGTTGGCCATGGTCAAGATATTGACCGTATACAACCAGCGTGCCACCGGCCATCACCGGTGCCAGCAGCAGGATCCGACGAAGAGTGACTTTGTTCACAATGCCTTCTTTGGGAGAACGCGGCGGCAGTTCCAGGACATCCTGATGCATGGGTTCAACTCCCAAGGGAACCGTACTTGCCCCATCGGTCAGAAGATTGATCCAGAGAATCATCACCGCGGTCAAAGGCAGCGGCCATCCGATTATCAAAACCGCCACCAGGGTTATAACTTCCCCCACATTCGTTGTTATAAGAAAAAACACCACCCGTCTCAGATTATCGAAAATCACCCGGCCCTCTTCCACGGCCGCGACAATGGTGGCAAAGTTATCATCAGTAAGCACCATGTCCGCCGCTTCCCGCGCCACCTGAGTACCGGCCTGCCCCATTGCCACCCCGATATTCGAACCTTTAAGGGAAGGAGCGTCATTCACCCCGTCCCCGGTCATGGCCACTACCTGCCCCTGTTTCTGCAGCGCGTTCATCAGCCGCAGCTTATGGGATGGCGAGACGCGGGCCAGGACATTAGTCCCTTTGATTCTCTCGTCAAATTCCTCGTCGCTCAATCTGTCGATCTCCTGACCGGAAAGCACCCCTTGCCGCCCCGGATCTATCCCGGCTTTTTTCGCGATCGCCTCAGCGGTGGAGGCATGGTCTCCGGTAACCATAACAACCCGAATACCGGCTTTTTTCGTCTCTTCGATCGCCCGCACCGCTTCCGGCCGGGGCGGATCCATTATCCCCCACAGACCGCACAGCACCAGATTGTTTTCCGCGTCCCCGGAAGATATCTTTGACTGTTTCGCGTCGAAATCGCGCCAGGCTCCGGCCAGAACCCTTAATCCATCCCGCGCCAGAGCATCATTCACCTCTTCTATAAGCTGCCGGCGCTTTTGATCAAGCTTTTCAATCCGGTTGTTTTCCATTACCCGGTCACAGAATTCAAGGATCCGGTCCGGGGCGCCCTTTACCAGAAGCATACCGCTGGTCTTTTCCGGAAACTCATTCAGTGAAGCCATGTATTTCTGCTCGCTGGAAAACGGGATGTCCGCTTGACGGAGATACTTCCCCTGTTCCTGCTTATAATCCAGTCCGGCTTTTTTCGCTGCCACCAGCAGCGAGCCTTCAGTCGGCGTTCCCTCGATGCGCCAATTACCGTCTTCCTCTGAGACCTCGGCGTCATTGTTCAGCACCCCGATCATCTGCAGCCGATTCAAGGCCGCGCTTTCCGGATCTGCCTCAGATTCCGGCTTTATCTCTCCTTCCGGTGCATATCCCTCGCCGGTTACCTTAAAAAACTTTCCTCCCGCCCAGATCCGGGTAACCGTCATCTCGTTTTTGGTAATCGTGCCGGTCTTATCCGAGCAGATCACAGTGGTCGAACCCAGGGTTTCCACCGCGGGCAGCCGGCGGATCACCGCATTGCGTTGCGCCATACGCTGCACGCCCAGCGCCAGAGTAACACTGATCACCGCCGGCAGGCCTTCCGGAATAGCGGACACCGCTACTGCCACGGAAAACAGCAGCATATCGATAAACCCGTAATCACGGAAGAGCCCCAGAAAAAACACTACCGCGGCCAGGGATAAGGCCAGGATTCCGATATACACCGAGAGCTTTCCCATCCGTTTCTGCAGTGGGGTTTCTTCCCGTTCGGTCTGGCGCACCTCCCCGGCAATCCGCCCCATTGCCGTATCCATGCCTGTCTCTACTACCACGGCCTGACCGCTGCCGTGCGTGACCAGGGTAGACATGAACACCATGTCCAGCCGGTCCCCCTGTGAGGCGTCTGGCTTTACGGGATCAGTATTTTTAGCTACAGGTTCAGATTCGCCGGTAAGAGCGGATTCGTCAACATGCAGATCAGATACCTTCAGCAAACGAGCGTCCGCCCCCACCCGATCGCCACGCTTCAAAATGAGAATATCCCCGGGAACAACATCCGCGGCCTTCACATCCTGAGTCTTTCCATTGCGCAAAACCCGGGCATGAGGCGAGGATAATTGCTTTAACGCTTCCAAGGCTTTTTCCGCCCGCCATTCCTGCCCCACACCCAGCGCGGTATTCAGGATCACCACCACGACGATCACTCCGGCATCGATCACCTTTCCGGCCAAGAGGGAGACCCCCGCGGCCAGAACCAGCAGGTAGATCAGCGGGCTTTTGAACTGTCCGATTATATAGGCAAAAACGCTCTTGCCTTTTTCTTCGCGCAGTTGATTCGGCCCGCTTTCTCCCCGCCGCCGCTGCGCCTGTTCCGGAGAAAGCCCCCGAACATCAACTCCCAGTTTTTCCAGAACCTCATCCGCGGACAGGCTATGCCATCTTTTCTGTTCTT
>JAGYOO010000127.1 GCA_018399295.1 Candidatus Omnitrophota bacterium
CGCTTAAACCGCAGCGGCTGGTTCGGGATGTCATGGGATCGGTAAAGGATACTTTGTCGGAAGACCTTCCGGTCAGAGACGCGTTAAAGTCCATGGATCTTAACGGTGACGCGATGATGGCCGTGATAAAAGACGGAAGGCTGACCGGTCTGGCCCTGCGCAATACTCTGGTTGAGGCCATGGCCAGGGGATACGGACATTCACCGGTTAAAGGATATATGAAACGCGAGATTCCGACAGTCCGGCCGGCATCGTCTGTTTCAGAATTGTATGATCTGATGCGGGATAAGGAAATAAGCCATATCCCGGTGATCTCACGGAAACAACTTGTCGGCTGGGTAAGCCGCTGGGATGTTCTGGGGATGCCTCACGAACTGAAACCATTAAGTTCGGATCGCAGACGAGGGAAAGTGAAGATTCAGGAAACGGATGATCTCTCCGGCCTGATGCAAGATAAGCTGTCTTTGGCGATGTATTCCCTGATCAAAGATATCGGCAGGATCGCCGATGCCGGGAATATTTCGGCTTATCTTGTCGGTGGATTTGTGCGGGACCTTTTGTTGGGACGGGAAAATTTTGATCTGGATGTCGTGGTCGAGGCGGATGCCATGGCTTTCGCCAGGAACCTGGGAGAAAAGCTTAAGGCGAAAGCAACGGTCCATCCCCGGTTTAAAACCGCGAATCTAATTTTGCCCGATAAGATGAAGGTCGATCTGGCTACCGCCCGGAGTGAGTTTTATGAATATCCCGCGGCCCTGCCGACTGTTAAGCCCAGTTCCATCCAGCAGGATATGTACCGGCGGGATTTCTCGATTAACACGCTGGCGCTGGGTCTTAATGGCAAAGATTTCGGCCGGTTATTTGATTTTTTTGAAGCGAGAAAAGATCTGAGGGAGGGCCGGATCCGGGTCTTGCACGATCTCAGTTTTATCGAAGACCCAACCCGGATTTTTCGGGCCGTTCGTTTCGAACAGCGGTTTAACTTTAAGCTGGACCGGCATACGGAAACTTTGCTGCGTGCGGCCGTGGACCTGGAGATGTTTGAGAAGCTGCACCAATACCGGGTGAAAGATGAACTTATCCTGCTGCTCAGTGAGCCACGGCCGCTCAAGGTCATCCGACGGATGGGTGAGCTTCATGAGCTGAGATTTATCCATCCCGGCATCCGGCTCGACCGGGAGATGTTTAAATTGCTCCAGTCAGTAGCGGATACTTTAATCTGGTTTGACGGGGCCTTTCCGCGTAAAGAATATAAACCCTGGCTGGTTTATCTGTCCGCTTTGTTAAAATCTCTAAGCCCGGAGGAGATAAAACAAACCCTGTCTCGGTTCGGCTTTGCTGCCGGGCTAAACGAGGGGCTATTGCTTTCGAATGCTAAAGCCGGTACAATAATAACCACTTTGAACAGAAGCGGAAAAATCCCGGCCAGCCGGGTCAACGCTCTCCTGCGTCCGCTTCCGCTGGAATCGCTGCTGTTTATCGCTGCCTTATCCGGTTCCCCGCGGCTGCGGGAAAGGATTCATCGGTACTTAAGTTTATAAGTGCGGTTTTAGAAAAATAGAATCTGTTTCGGCAGTGGCAATAACGTGATCAAAGATTAGTGGAGATTTTAGTTCAGTTGCTTTTGCCAATGTTGGTTATCAAATTTAAAATGGAGATATTGTAATGACAGAGCGAAAGAAAAAGGTCTCGGAAAAGATAAAGCAGGAAGTCAGCGAAATCCTGCAGCAGGATATAAAAGATCCGCGGATCGGGTTTATCACCATCACCCGGGTTGATGTCTCGGCGGATCTTAAGTTTGCCCGGATCTTTTACAGTGTCCTGGGAGACGAAAAGCAGAAGGAGGACGCAAGGCAGGGATTGGAAAGCGCGAAAAAATATACTCGCAAAAAACTGGGCGAGCGCCTGACTATGCGTTATACCCCGGAGATTGCTTTCCGGCTGGATGAATCGGCTGAATATAGTATCCGTATCGGTAAAGTCTTTGAGCAGCTGGAAGAGGAGCGACAGGAAAAAGAGAAGGAGCATCCGGATGATTAAACAGCAGATTCTGGAAGTTATAAACAAATATTCGCGGTTTCTTATCTCTTCTCATATTCATCCGGAAGGAGACGCGATCGGCAGCCAGTTGGCGATGGCCTCCCTGCTGCGGGGGATGGGGAAGTCGGTAAGGATGATCAACAGTGATCCCGTTCCGAAAAACCTTGCCTTTCTGCCTGGGATCGAAAATATTGAGAACCGTCTGAAACAGGATGAGGAGAGAATCCGGTTTGAGGCGGCTGTTATTCTCGATTGTGCCGGCCTTTCCCGCATCGGAAAGGTTCAGGATATGATTCAGGATGAATACATAATAAATATTGATCATCATGTAAGCAATGACCGGTTCGGGAATATAAACTGGACCGATAATAAGTATTCCTCTGCCGGAGAAATGGTCTATGGATTATTTAAAAGCAGCAATGTCGAACTTGACACCGAATCCGCGCTTTGCCTGTATGTCGCCATTATGACGGATACCGGTTCATTTCGGCACAAGAACACTACTTCCCGCACACATCAGGTAGTGGCCGACCTGTTAAACTACGATCTGGATCCGCCGGAGATCTATGAGCGTATTTATGAGACGAAGTCGTTTGCCACGATGAAACTCCTGGGGGAGGTTCTGAGTAATCTTCAGCAGAGCCGGGACGGAAAAGTTGTCTGGTGTACCGTGACCAACGAGATGCTTCGGCGGTATGAACTGGATCCGGAGAGTACCGAGGATTTTATCGGCATGATCCGCATGACCGAGGGGGCAGAGGTTATCGCGTTCTTGCGGGAATTGCCGGGAGAGAAAAATATTAAGGTAAGCCTGCGGTCAAAGACGGATATCGATGTTAATGAGATCGCGAAGGCTTTCGGCGGGGGCGGGCATCCCAGAGCCAGCGGCTGTGTGATCGAGACTGACATGGCCGGCGCGGAAAAACAGCTTATCCGCCAGATCAAGCTTGCTGTTAACCGTCGCGCCGGAGCTTAGGGATGCCGGTTGGTGGAGTGCTGCTTATTGATAAACCGGCGGGAATGACTTCGCACGACGTGGTTGACCGGGTCAGACGAAAACTTTCCTTGCGCCGCGTTGGGCACGCCGGTACCCTGGATCCGCTGGCAACCGGGCTGTTGATCGTGCTTGTCGGTCCGGCCACTAAACTCTTCCCCCGGTTTTCCGGGCAGAACAAGATTTACGAGGTTAAGGTGCGTTTGGGCATAAGGACCAGCAGTGGTGATCTGGCCGGACGGGTGCTTGAGACGACCGCTGTCCCGGAATTGGCCGTGGATGTTGTGGAGGCTGTCCTGCAGTCGTTCCGGGGGAATTCTGATCAGATTCCGCCGATGGTCTCAGCAAAAAAAATAAACGGAAAGAAGCTTTATCAGCTTGAGCGCAAAGGCGTTCTGGTTGAGCGGAAACCGCAAAACATAACAATTCACGACATTATCCTCAACCAATGGGAAAATCCGGACCTGGATTTTCGGGTCTGCTGTTCCAAGGGCACGTATGTTCGGGTCCTGGGGGAGGATATCGGCAGGAAGCTGGGAATCCCGGCGACACTGGCGGGACTGAGAAGAACGGCGAGCGGAGAAATGAGTTTGGAACAGGCACTTTCTTTGGATGAATTGGAAAAGCTGCCGTTGTCCGAGGTTCGGAAGAGATTAACCCTTTCTGATTGATCAATGAAAATAATCAAAGGTCTTAGAAATTTTGATGCCCAAAAGTTTTCACCTCCCCGTGTGTTCTCCATCGGTAATTTTGACGGAGTTCACCGTGGGCATCAGCGTCTTATTAAAACCGCGGTTCGCATTGCCCGCAAGCAAGGAGGAACGGCCCTGGTGCTTACCTTCTTTCCTCACCCGCTTCGATTGCTTCATCCCCGGCCGCGGTTACGGCTGCTTACGTGTTTGGATGATCGGGCCGCGCTTATCAACAGTCTGGGGCCGGATGCTTGCGTAATCGCGCGATTTTCCCCGGGCTTTGCCAGGATGACACCGGAGCAGTTTGTGCGAAAAGTTCTTATCCGAAAACTGAAGATCGATACGGTGGTGGTGGGTGACAATTTTCATTTTGGCACCAACAAAAAAGGTAATCCTAAGTTTCTCAAACAGGCCGGATTAAAGGTCGTGACGGTTCCTCCGGTTAAAGATAACGGGATAACGGTCAGCAGCACGAAAATACGAAAGCTGGCAGCTGAAGGAAAGATCTCGCGTGTCACGTCTATGCTTGGCCGGCCTTATTCACTGCGAGGCCGGGTAGTCTCCGGCCGGGGCCGGGGGCAGAGGCTGGGTTTTCCCACGGCAAATATCCGTGTCTGTCAGGAAAGGCTGCCGCTAGACGGAGTCTACGCGGTCAGAGTGAAGCTTAAAGACGGTGAGTTTTTCGGGATGCTTAATATCGGCACCCGGCCGACTTTTAAGGACCGGGGAAAAGGCAGAAGTGTCGAGGTCCATGTTATCGACTGGCAGGGGGATTTATATGGACAAATCATCGAAGTGGTCCTGGTAAAACGCCTGCGGCCGGAGAAAAAATTTGTTTCTTCAAAGGCACTGAAAGACCGGCTGCGTAAGGACCGGGAGGCGGCAAAACGCGTCCTTAACCGGTTCAAAGGCGGGAAACAGGGGTAAGTTGACGTTAACCGACTTTTAAGGTAAAATAACGTGATTATTATGGATAAAATAATTGTTCAAAAATTCGGCGGAACCTCGGTAGCGGATGTGGGACGTATAAAAAACGTTGCCCGTCGCGTCGTAGCCTCTCGGAAAAAAGGGTACAAGGTGGTTACCGTGGTCTCGGCTCTTGGCGATACTACGGATAAACTTATCTGTCTGGCCCGGGAAATTAATGAGTCTCCATCAGAGCGGGAACTGGATATGCTCGTCTCTACCGGAGAGCAGATGTCAGTGTCGCTGCTGGCTATGGCCATTCATCAGCTCGGAGCGGAGGCCATATCGTTTACCGGAGCGCAGGTTGGTATTATTACCGACTGCAGTTATACTCAGGCTAAGATTCTTAAGATTAATACTAAAAAGATAAAACAAGAACTGGACCGGGGTAAGATCGTCATCGTTGCCGGTTTTCAGGGGGTTACCAGCGAC
>JAGYOO010000128.1 GCA_018399295.1 Candidatus Omnitrophota bacterium
TTATATGTCCAGTAAGTATAACCAAACCCATAGTCGTCAAAAGCAGACAATAAACCGATCAGTCCGGGCTCTTTTTTTACCTCCGGCATTGGGCGGAAACGGTTTGTGTCAATGTAATTGGGGATAAGGCTAATTTTCTCAATTGGAATGTCCAGGGCGCGGGTTATGAATCGTTTATCTTCCGGACTGGTGGTGACTACCCGGTCAGCAAGTTTATAAGCGATGCGTTCGTGTTGCCAGACCCGGCTGACGCTCTGTCTGTCTTTTCCGGCGTTTTTGGTGAATCGCAGAAGCTCGTAGCCGCAGCGTACGACAAGCTTTTTCCGAAACAGGAGCTTTGCCTGCAGCGCCGGCCAGGAGCCGAGCATCTGATAGGTGCGGTAAAAGTCTACCTTCCTCAGGATATCCGCGTTAAGCAGGGGGATAAGATACGCGTAGTGTTTGGAGCGGATGGCATACTTTTTCGGAAGAACCTCGATGTTATCGGCCATGAAGTTTTTATACCCGAGCTCGTGTTCTTCCACGTCATAGGTAATAAGGTAGACTTTCTTAAAAAAAGCGGCGATCTCATTGTAAAAATCTATCTCCCGCTTGAAGTATCCGACATGGTCCCACTTTTTCAGTGAAGCTCCATGATTAAGAAACACCGCGAGTGTTTTATCTTTAAGAAGTCCGTTTTCAGTGTTGTCCATATTTGCACCCTTTGTGGTTGGGCCACCGGGATGTGTGCTATAATCGCAGTCAAAAGATGAACTTTAACCGCAAGCTGTCAGCCATATTCCTTTTACTGTCATTTCTGACCTCAGCCGCGTTCGCGGCCGAGACCACGGTCATTACGATTGATCTTTCCGCTTTAGCCGGAAAAATCGATCCTCGCTTCTTCAGCACTAAGCGTGCCACTGCTTCTGGTGAAGAGCAGGAAAAAGCAGTGGAAGTTATTGAAGCGGAAAACTGTCTTTATCACGCGGTTCTCCGGCCATACGCGGCAATAAGCCCTCAGGAGTATTCCAGCCTTTATCTAAAGCACTTTCGCCGGATAAAGCAAAAAGACCCGAAGATAAAGGTGGGCCCGGTGCTGAATACAGTGGAGTGGTCGGAAGATGTGCTGAGAGCGATCCGGGGCCGGCTGGATTTTGCCGCCATGCATGTCTATGTAGATCCCGGCAACCACAATGCCGCCTCTGCCGGCGATTCACTGAAGCTCAGCCTGGCGCTGCCGGAGTTTGAAAGCCGCAAGTACATCTTCCATGCGCTTAAGCTTCTTGATAAATACACCTCCCAAAAACTTCCCCTGCTTATAACCCGGTACGGCATGACAGGTTCAGGCGACGATAATTGCCTTAAAAGCTGTCTGACACAGGCTGAACTGTTAAGGGTATTTTTACTGCCAGAGCTTCGGATTCGCGGGGCGGCTTATCCGGAAGGGGACGCGTTTCCCATCCAGGAGTTCTATCACCAGAATTCAGGCGAGATACTGCTGAGGCCAGCGGTTACAGGGCCGGAATATGATGCAGCGGAATTTATCCATCTGCTGAAAGACAAGTATTACCTGCTTTCCGTAAAGGAGTTTGAGGGCATTAACCTCTTGTCCAAAACAGGTAGAAGATCGTACAAGCTGACTGCTGCCGATGGCAGCGCGGATAATAGTCCTTTGTCCCAGACTGTCCGGGTAGAACCCGGCACTTACCGGCTGAGTCTGTTGCTGAAGACCCGGGGCAGTGAGAAGACCGGCTTCTGGATGGAGGCCTCAGCGGAAAACAAAGGCTGGAGCAAGAGCACGCCGATTGTCAGCGGAAACACCGGGTGGAGAGCGGTTAATGTAAACTTCGCCGTGTCCGAATCAACCGATCTCCGGCTTTCCGCCCGCGCCAGAGGCAAGGGAAGGGCGTTGTTCAAAGATATCCGGCTGGAGCGGTCAAGAGTAGTACCGCATCGCGAACCCTATCTGTCCGTAACCGCGTCCAAAAGCTCGGATGATAAAGAGCTATACCTTATTATAATAAACCGCCACCCCGACCGCCCCCTGACCGCTGAGATCCACCTGCCCGGATTCCAGGCAACCAAAGCAAAAATAACCACCCTAACCGCCCCAACACCGGAAGCAGAAGTAAAGGCCAAAGAAACAATCTTGCAACTTGATACCCCAAACAGTTTTGAGTTTGAATTCGAACCGCGTTCGGTAACAGCGATAGCGTTCCGCTGAACGCTATCGCTTAGCACGTTCGCCTTCGGCTCACTGGAGCTCGGAGGCCGGTCGTTCGTTCGAACTCCCTTGGAGCACGCTCACTGTGTTCGCTGGAGTAGGATGTATTGTTGAATTTCATACTGTTTTCCATGCTCGCGTCTGCGAGCATTACTCTGAGTGTGCTAAGCGAGCGGCAGCGAGCAAAACAGTTACGCGCGAAGCGCTGCGAGCAAAGCGAGCTCACTCCGAGCTCCAGCGAGCAAAGCGAGCGTGCTCCGAACTCCAGTGAGCCGTCAGGCGAACGTGCTAAGCTCAGCGCCTCCGCGCTGAGCGCTAATTTATTGACACAACAGCCTTTCTAAGCTAAAATAATTGTTTACTTATCAAAGGGGTGATAGTTTGATCAAAAGCATGACAGGATTTGGAAAAGGCAAGGCGCCTTACGGCGGCGGTCAGATCAGGATCGAGATCAAGACCTATAATCACAAATTTTACGAGCTTACCAGTAAGCTTCCGGAAAGTCTTCAGGCATACGAGGAACGCGTAAAAAAGATGATCCGCAAGTCGGTGCAGCGGGGCAAGGTCTATCTGTGGATCAATTACGAGAACCTGAAGGATTCCGGCACCGGAATGGAAGTTGACCGGGACAAGCTGCGGCATTATTACGGCATGCTGAAGGAAATCCAAAAGGAATTTTCCCTGAGCGGTGATATTACCCTATCGCAGCTGCTTTCATTTCCCGACATCCTGGTCTATAAGGCCGTGCCGCGGAACACGCAGAAACTCTGGTCAGCGACCAACCGCGCGCTGAATTCAGCTCTGAAAAGCCTGTTGTTGATGCGCGAGCGCGAGGGTAAGCTGCTGAAGCGGGATATGGAAGCGCGCGCCGCCAATATCGCCCGGTCGCTGCGCAAACTGAAAAAACTGATCCCCCAGGAGATCCAGAGCTTTGAACGCAGGCTCCGGCAGAAAACCGCGAAGATATCCGATAAAAACGGGACCCGGGCCGAGCGTATTCAGGCGGAAGTTGCGATGTTCGCCAAGAACTGCGATGTCAGTGAAGAGATTGCCCGGCTGGAAGCCCATATTGAAAATTTTCTTAAATCCCTGAAGAGTGAAAAAGAGGCGGGAAAGATTCTTGACTTTATTGCCCAGGAGATTCAGCGGGAGATCAACACCCTGGGCGCCAAGTCATCGGATTTCCGGATATCCCGGGAAGTCATTTACGTCAAGGGTGAAGTCGAAAAGATCCGTGAACAGGTTCAGAATATCGAGTAAATGAATAACGGTAAACTGATTCTTAATATCGGATACAACAACGTCGTAGTCCGCAACCGGATAGTGGCGGTGGTCTGTTCGGATGCCGCCCCGGTCAAACGGCTCAAAGACGAAGCGAGAAAACTGAACAAGCTGATCGATGCCACCAATGGACGGAGGACCCGCTGTGTCATAATCACCGACAGCGACCATATTATTCTTTCCAGCATCAATCCGGAGACAGTGGCCCAGCGGCTGGAAGGAAAGAATGACTGAACGAAAAGGGAAGCTGTTTATCATCTCGGCCCCGTCCGGAGCGGGTAAGACTACTCTGGCGGAACGGGCGGTAAAGACGCTTCCGCGGTTAAAGCGCTCGATTTCCCTGACCACGCGGGTGCCGCGTAATGGGGAAAAAAGCGGCTGCGACTATGTCTTTGTCGACACCGCGGAATTCAAGGATAAAATACGTCAGGGGAAAATGCTTGAATACGCCCGGGTGTTCGGAAACTATTACGGGACACCCCGGGACGGAGTTGAGAAAGACCTTAAAAATAATTTTGACGTCCTGCTGTGCATTGATGTGCAGGGCGCGATGAAGATCAGAAAAAAATTTAAACAGGACGCGATATTCATTTTCATAATTCCGCCTTCTCTTAAAGACCTGCGGGAACGTTTGGGGAAACGTAAGGCCAATTCACGCGCGGAAATCGAAGAACGGCTGGCCGTGGCCCGTCACGAGCTGACATATCTGAAGAATTACGATTACGGCGTGGTCAACGATGACCTGGAAAGCGCCTTCAAAAAACTGTGTTCAATAATCACAGCTGAAAGATGCAAGGTAAAAGGGAGGAAATAATGCATACACCGATTGAAGAATTATTAAAGAAAACTAACAGCCTGTTCAAGCTGGTAAACCTGGCCTCGCGGCGCACCGCTCAGCTGCACGAAGGAAAGAAGTCGGTTATCGAGCATAAGCAGAGCGAAAAGCTTTCCTCTGTGGCCTTAAGAGAGATCGCCGGCGGCAGCCTGGAATTCAAGATCGAATAATGGCCGGGAAAGAAGTAATCCTCGGAGTAACCGGCGGCATCAGCGCGTATAAAAGCTGTGAAGTCGTCCGGGCTTTAAAAAAACTGGGACACCAGGTAACCGTGGTGATGACCCCGGAGGCCTGCCGGTTCGTTACCCCGCTGACCATGCGGACCCTGTCCGGCCGGCCGGTTGTGACCGACATGTTTGAGGAAAACTTCGTCTGGGACCCCGCGCATATCGCCTTAGCGGAAAAGGCCGACCTTGTTGCCGTAGTTCCGGCCACAGCCAACATCATCGCCAAACTGGCTGTCGGGCTCTGCGACGACATCCTCAGCTGCATAATCCTTGCCACCAGGGCAACCCGGCTTATCTGCCCGGCCATGAACGACAACATGTACGCGCATCCTTCAGTCCGTGCTAATCTGGACAAGATCAAAGAGTACGGATATTCAGTTCTGGAACCTGAAGACGGGCTTCTGGCCAGCGGCAAAAGCGGTAAGGGAAGGCTGCCGGAACCCGAGACTGTGGTTAAGGCCATCCAAAGCCTTTTGGGAGCATGAGCAAAAAAAGACCCCTGAAAATCCTGATCACCGCCGGGCCTACCCGTGAATATATTGATCCGGTGAGATTCATAACCAACGCTTCCACCG
>JAGYOO010000129.1 GCA_018399295.1 Candidatus Omnitrophota bacterium
GGGCACGCTGGCCGGCAAAATACACGGATATCTCCGCGAAAGCAGTTTCCCGCGACTCATCCGCCTTTTCCCAAAGCAGACTTTCGGAAGCGTTAAGGTTCAGATTATAATCATTCAGGGCTTGCCGCAGCTCTTCACCAGCCTGCTGCCGACTGGCACTGATAGCTGCCGCGTTATTTTCCCGGACAATCTGCTGTTCCCGCGCGATGAAATTCTCTTTCACTAAAAGTTCCAGATACTGCCTGTCCTCGCTGTCGAGATTCTGTCTCTCCTGGCTGACGATTTCACCCCGGACACTGTTTGCCGGATCATAGATACTTAACCGGAATCCTACCCCCAACCCCGGATCGCTTCCGGTGACGATTGAATTCAGATCCCAGCCAAGCTGGATCTTTTTCAATCCTAAAGCCTGAAAAGTTTTTCTGGCGCCTCCAAAAACAGATGTCTTCAGGGAATTCCAAAAGCCCTGCTCCTCGACTTCAGCCTGCAGCAGCAGGGGTTTTTTGTCCCGGAACCAGTTTTCGACTGCCGAATCGATCTGACTGCTCAGTTTATCGTCCCTGTCTTCATCTTCCAAGGCGGGGATCGTCCCTTCCAGCTCAGTAGCTTTTTTCCCGTCGCCGATTACCTGAAACAGCCGTGCCCGGGCCTCTTTCCAGTCGACCTGAGCCTGAATAAGTGACCGCGCCGAGCTGAGCACCAATTCATTACTCACTGAATGCTTCACTTTCTTATACTCTTTTAACGCGGCCTCTTTTTTCCAGACCGCTTCCGCCAGTCCGGTATAGGCACTAATTAACTCTTTGGCCCGGTCCGCGTACAACTGATCCAGCTCGCGCAGATCACGCTCTATCTCCAGAAAGAGCATTCCCGCCTCAGCCTCACTCAGATCACCCACGTCCTCAACCCCGACTGTAACGCCGAGATCAAAACCATAAGTCTTTTGCAGAAGCTCACTGTTCTCTTTGGTAATCGAAACCCCGTAATTAGCGCGCATAAAGGCATTCAATCGGCTGAAGGAACCAGAAAGCTTTTCCCGAAGGCTCATAAATTTTTCAGAATAGCGGGAGTTATCCAAACTGAGAGGCAGGGCCGAACTCAGGTCCTTTCCAGCCAGCGACTCTATTCTTTTTTCCTCATCTTGCAAAATCTCATCCGCGCGATCTGAATCAAAGGCTTTGTCTACAATCGTTTCTTTACTCACACTCCTGCTCGCGCGGAAATAAGGATCGATCTCCGAGGAACCGGCGGAGAGTTTTCCCGCGCCCGCTTCCAGCTGCACTCCCATCAGGGTCTTTCGCACCGCCGCCCGCCAGGTCTCCTCATCCGCGTACCGGCCGGACAGGATAACGCTCCAGTCTTGCGGCAGTCCGACGTTTATCTCGCTCTTATAAACGTCCTGTTCACCGAACTTGGCCTCGCCTTTGGCCGTGATGTCGGCAAAGGATATCTTGAAATTTTTATTGAGACCGACACCAGCGGAAACGCCTTCCGGACCCTCGGTGTTGTCCTCATTCTCCACGAAGAATTCCAGGCTGAACATCTGTTCAGCGTCCAGCATCTTCTGGATGTCTATCTCCGCGCCCAGCCGCTGGAACAGGTACCTTATATTATCCTTCTCCGGATTATAGGAGCCTTTTTGGACGACCAGCTGGGTAATCGGATCAGTGAACTCCCACTCCGCGTTCTCATCACGCGGATCCATGCCGAACAAGGCGCCGGTCTTGGCTTTTAAAGTTATCGGTCCGGAAAATTTATATTTGGATTCCAACACCCCGCCGAAACTGGAAAGGTCTTCCTTTATCGCTTCCGGAGTATTAACCGGCACATCGGCGAATCCGCTGAATCCCACATAGGCCTTATACTCTTCGGTCTTTGGATCCTGACTGAGCAGAACCCCGAAATTATCCATCAAAAACAGCCGGCTCTTTATCTCGCGGCCTTTCTGATCCGGGGTGATGTACGCCTGCTGATCAGGAAAGATCGGCTTGTAAATATCCAGGATCAGCACGTTCTGCAGCGGACGGTCAGCCGCGGTAGTGGCCAGCTCGATCCCCGCGCCAAAAGCGCCGGCCCGCAGTCCCTCTCCTTCATCCCGGTTCAATCCGTAAGCAAACACGCTGACATCGGTATTGCCGAACATCTCCATCAGGTTACCGGCCTTGATATACATCTCCTGCCATTCACCGTAGGCGGCATGGATGTAAAAGTTGTTATCCTGATCCAGGCTTTTGATCCCCGTCAGACCGAGCCTGGTCAATGCTTCGGGCGAAAGGTTCAGGGCATCTTCCTTCAACTGCTCCGACTGTTGCAGGGAGAGTTCCTGCTGGCTAAGCACCTCATCAAGCATTGCGGAAAACTTGGCCCGGGACATCAGGGTGGAACCGTCATCCAGGCGCGTAGCGAAAGCGCGGTCTTTCAGGTCTCCCGACTGTTCTAACATCACAGCCAACGTCTTTCGGGCCTCTTCCACTGCCTTCTGTTCTTTAAGCAGGTTTGCCTGTCCGCGCAACATCTCTTCCATGCCTTCCAGCGAATCTTCCATGGCCTGCCGCAGACGCACAGTAACGCTTTCTTCTTCCGGGTTCAGCCGCTCCAGCCAGGAGTCGACTTTGCCCAGGCGGTTGTTGATATCAACAAGCGCCTCTTTAGCCTCCGACAACTGCCGTTCCAGCCCCTCACGCGAAGCCTCAAAATTCAGGACTGCCTGGTCTTCCGGAAGCAGGATCTCTCCAAGGTCCTGCTTAATATCTTCTACCAGCTTGTTCAGCCAGTTCAGCCTGGCCTGGGCCGCAGGCATGGATGCCCGAACATACTCATGTTCTTGTTTATTGAGCCTTACCGCCTCTTCCGCCAGAGTCTGTTTTTCCTTTAAGCCGGGAGCAGGATCAGCCTTAAATCTTACTACTGAATTCATAAATTTAAGCTGATCTTCAGCAAAGGGAATGCCCAGATTCCGCAAAACATCCTTTTCCTGCTGATAAGCTGTCTTCAGCAGTTCCAGACTCGCCCTGTCGCGCCTGGCGGTATTAACAGCCGCTGTCAAGCTGCTCATCCTTTCCTGCCGGACTTCGATCTCTCCCCTTATATAAAGCCTTTGTTCCTCATCAGCTGCTTTCCTGAGCTTCGTGCTAAGATCAGCTATTTCCTTTTCCGTTTGCTTTATATTCTCGTTTGACCGGGCTATTCCTTCCGCCAAAACCCGCATCCGCTTGTCCACGGATTCAGGGATGCCTTCATAGCTAAAGGGATTATCAACATGATCAACCGGTAGATCAGCAGTATTAGCAGAATCAAGGTACCGTTCCAGAGCCGTCAGCCGGGAAGTCATCTCCTGCTGCTGTTCCTGCCAGAACTCAAGCCCCGTCTCCACGCTGAAGTCCCCGGTCTCCAAAATATCTTCAACTAAACCAATAGTATCCCGCTGCAATAGAATACCAAGCTCAGTATGCTTACGGAACCGTTCGATAACTCCGGATTTAGCATCAACACCGACCGGCCGCATCCGCATATAATCAATATTAGCCTGGGTATTCTGGATCGAAGATTCGACAAAGGGAATATAGTAGGTTTCCAGATTTAGGATCTTTTTTTCGATTATATTCTTTCTTCCTTCCAGGCCCTGATTATCCGGATCATCAGTCAGCCTGTTGGTCACATCCGTCAGTTCCTCCCGCAACCCGGCGATCGTCTCCTCGACCTTAATTTTCTCCGCGGCCCAGTGAACCAGTCCTTCGGCATACTGTTTTTCCTGCTGGGTCTTCATCTGCAGGATAACATTCAAGGCCTTTGAGTAAAACTCGACTTTATCTCTCGTCTCCCGAATCTTCCGGTCTACGATATCTTCGATATCCTCATCGCTCACACCGTGATAATTCTCCTGCCAAAGCTCGCGCAAAGACGTCTTGACCGAATTCGACAGATCAGCGTCTTCCAGCAGCTCCAGGAAGTTTTTCTTCATCAGCTGATTTTGTTTTTCCACCTCAACGCCGTTAATCGTTTCCCGCAGAACGAAGTTTTCGAACAACCCCCTCCACTGACTGAAGTCAACCCCGCGCAGGATATCCAGCACATCATCAGTCGGAACAATGCGCGATTGAAGCAGCCAGTCCAATTCCAGCCCGGCAATGACTTCTTCCGCGTAGATCTTTTTTTCCTGTAGATTGCTAATCTGAAGACGTATTATTTCCTTTTCTTCTTCCGTCAGGTCAGGGTGAGTAAGCCTGTTGCGCATATAAGCAATATCGTTTTCCGCCCACTCGATCTGTTTCGGCCAATAGACGGTCAATCCGAATTCAATCGTGGATTCAGCGGGAATAAACGGATCAATACCGCCATATTCTTCAGTTCTTTTCATTTTCTGAAGATTAGCGATTCCCTCCTGACTGACGGTTATCAAGCCTTCGGTGCTGATTATTTCCCGATCAGTAATGATTAAAGCCCGATCAGAATCTATCTTCAGCCGCTCCAGTTCTTCCCTCAGCTGACCGGCGCCGTCCTTCTCCGGATCGTATTCCGCCAGCAGCAGTTCCAGTTTCAGGCGGGCACTGTCCAGATCATTCTGACTTACTGAGTCCAGAAGTGTCAGGATATCGGCTTCCTTACCTTCCCTTAAATCAGCCAGCGCCTGGTCCCATTTTCCCAGGGAGTCTGCCAATTCTTCCAGTTTCTTTTCCGCGGAGTCGATATCAGCCTGTACCTTCTCTATCTCTCCCTTGACCTGGCCTTCTTCATCTCCTTGTAATTTTTCCAGGTTAGAGGTCGTTTTGGCTATCTTCTCCTCCAGCTGCTCAAGACCTTTTTCAAAAAATTCCACCTGGGACTGCCGGAAGGCCTCAGCGGCGGCAAGAAGATTTCGCTGGCGGTCCAGCTCAATCACCGTATTCAGGTCGGTTACGCCCTTTTTTGTGCCGAGATAGCTTTGAGAGGTCTTATCCTGTTTTAATTTTTCAAACTCCCTTGCCAACCGGTTATATTTGCTTACCAACTTCTGATAGTCTTTAATCGCCTGCAGAGTTTCCTGCTCGGGTTCGGTAAGCCGCAGGGCTTCCTGTTCGACAGTCTCATTCTCTTCGGCTATTTCTGATGAACGGGGCGGACT
>JAGYOO010000013.1 GCA_018399295.1 Candidatus Omnitrophota bacterium
TGAGCGCATCATTCGTGCTGAGTATGTTCGTGCTGATGGGTTGTAAGACCCCTTCGGACATGCTATTCAGCGATGAGGTTGCTGATTGGGGAAACCGGATGGATGTCAACTTTAACAGTACCGTGGACCGTTGCGACGCGGACTGGAAGGGGAACGTCGGACTGATAACTTCTCTGATTCCCGGAATAAGTCTGGACCCGCGGCGTACCTTTGCCGTAGTCGTCGGTCCGCCGATAATGTATAAGTTCGTGATCGCCGAACTGATTAAAAAAGAGATCCCCGAGTCTCAGATAATTCTCTCTCTGGAGAGGCATATGAAGTGTGGAGTGGGAAAATGCGGCCACTGCCAGATTGGGGAATACTACTGCTGCCAGGATGGACCGGTTTTTACCTATGAACAGATAAAAGGCAAACACGAGGCGTTGTGATTATGAAAAAAGTGAAAGTAGCCTTCTTTGATTTTACCTGCTGTGAGGGATGTCAATTGCAGGTAGCCAATATGGGAGAACTGCTTCTGGACGTTCTGGATAAGATCGACGTGGTCGCTTTTCGTGAGGTCATGTCGGAACGGTCGGAAGACTATGACGTGGCCGTTGTCGAGGGAAGCATTACTACTCCGCACGACGTGGAACGGATCCGTAATATCCGGGCTAAAGCCAAGGTCCTTATCGCTTACGGCTCCTGTGCCACCATTGGCGGCATTAACGGCATGAAAAATAATTTTCCTCTTGATGATATCCGGGAATATGTTTACAAGGACGCGGCAAAATACTTTGAGACTATTCCAACGCGGCCTTTGCACCACGTGGTAAAGGTGGATTATTCCGTCAACGGGTGCCCGGTATATCTGCCGGAGTTCGTTACCGTGCTCAAGGCCGCGCTGTCCGGGATCCCGTACAACGTGCCGGATTATTCGGTCTGTGTCGAGTGCAAGCTGAATGAAAATGTCTGTATGTATGAGAGGGGTATTACCTGCCTTGGCCCGATTACGCGGGCCGGATGCAACTCCTGGTGCGTGAATAACGGGAATATCTGCTACGGCTGCCGGGGGATGGTCTCCAATCCCGCGGAAAAGGGACAGAAGGATGTTCTGGAACGCTATAAAATACCGCTGGACTGGATCGAGAACAAGATGAACATGTACAACAAGCCGCGGGAATTGAAGGAGATGGATGACATTGAGCAGGAACGTTAAAGTAAACGTCGAATATCTGACCCGCGTTGAGGGTCACGGCAATATCGTAGTTAATGTCAAAGAAGGAAAACTTGAGGATTGCCGTCTGGATATTGTCGAGTCACCGCGGTTTTTCGAGGGTATGCTGCGCGGCCGTTCCATATTCGAGGCCCAGCATATCACCAGTCGTATCTGCGGAATCTGCGCCTGTGGTCATTCTCTGGCTTCAATCCAGGCGGCTGAAGACGCGATCGGATTCGTTCCTTCAAATCAGACCGTAGAGTTGAGAAAACTGCTTTTGCATCTGGAAAATCTGGACAGCCATCTGTTGCACATCTATATCCTGGTAGCCCCGGATCTTCTGGGAGTGAAGAGCTTTGTCCCGCTGATTGCCTCTCATAATGACGTGGTGCGGCGGGCCCTGCGAATGAAAAAGACCTGTAATGACCTTTGTGATATCCTGGTTGGCCGGCATGTTCACCCGATCTCCTGCATTGTCGGGGGATTCACCAAGCTGCCGGGGGCCAAAGAACTGGACCGGATGCTGGAGCTTTTGAATAGCCTGCGTGAGGATATGGCGCCTACGATCGAGCTGGCGGCGGGATTGAAATTCCCGGAGTTTGAACGCGATACTGAGTATGTGGCCCTGGTCAGCGATGACGCGGAGTACCCAATGCTTTCCGGAGATATCGGTTCTACGGACGGGATCCGGATGGACAAGCATGACTACCGGAAGATAACCAACGAGTTTGTGGTGCCGCATTCTTCAGCCAAGCATACTAAGGCCAACCGCGACTCCTATATGGTCGGGGCTCTGGCCCGGTTTAATCTGAACGCTCAGAAGCTTCACCCCAAAGCCCGGGAACTTGCCGATAGGCTGGGGATGAAACCGATCGTGAAAAATCCATATCTGAATACCGTAGCTCAGCTGATTGAATGCGTGCACAGTCTCGAAGATTCAGTGCGCATTGTCGAAGAATTGAAGCGAAACGGAGTGAATCAGAAGGAGGCGGTCACGGTCGGAATTAACGAAAATAAGAGTATTCCCGTGAGTCCTGGAAACGGGGTGAGCGCGGTTGAGGTTCCCCGCGGGATCCTGTTCCATAATTACGAGGTGGATGCCGGCGCTAAAATAGTAAATGCCAACTGTATTATTCCCACCGGGCAGAATCTGAACAACATTGAGCATGATATGCGGAAGCTTGTTCCGGAGATACTTGAGAAGACAGATGAGGAGATTACCCTGGCGATGGAGATGCTGGTTCGGGCTTACGATCCATGTATTTCCTGTTCTGCCCATTTTTTAAATGTCAAATTCGTTAACCGTTGAGGTGCGCGCGGCACTTAAGCCGCTTTCTTTATCCAGTCTGTATGTCACCGTAGGAAATGATCTGCGCGGCGACGACGGCGCCGGACCATATCTGGCGCGAAAACTTAAAGATACCCCTGGCGTAAACCTGATCGATGCCGGCGGCGCGCCGGAGAACATGATTGAATCCGCGGTTTCCCGCAATCCGGATAAAATAATCGTAATCGACGCGGCGGATTTCGGCGCCACTCCCGGTGAGGTGCGATTGATCGAGAGCGAGGCTATCCCCGCGTCAACTCTCAGTACGCATACCATTCCTCTGAATCTGATAACCGCGATTATCTCCCATGACACAGGCGCCGCGATTGTTTTTATTGGCATCCAGGCCGGGGATGTGTCGTTTGGCAAACCGCTTTCTTCGGCGGTACGGGAAGCGGCCGATAGAGTGAGCGAGGTTATCCGTGGTTATGCCGCGCAAATAAAAGGGTGCTGTAATAATGCATGAGATGCATTTGGTCCGGCAGATGTTTGAAGATCTCCTTCGTCTGGTAAACGAAAACAAGGTTGAGCGGGTGAGTCGGGTTTATCTGAAGATGGGGGAGTTCAGTGAGATTAACGAGGAGATCCTGCGTTATTTCTTCGTTGAACACGGTCGGGGCACGGTTCTGGAGGGGGCCCAACTGGTTGTGGAGAAAAGCCCGCTTCGGGAGTTGCGTCTGGTTTCTTTTGATTGCGACTAAGTCCGAAATCTCTTGCCCGAACTGACGATTTGTGATAAAGTCTTTCTGTTTTAATTAAAAAAATATAATGAGTGATAAAACTACTCCGCTATTCGAAAAACACCAGGACCTGGGAGCTCGCTGCGCGCCGTTCGCCGGCTGGCAGATGCCGATCCAGTACAAGGGTATAATCGCTGAACATGAGTGGACCCGTTCGTCCTGTTCAGTGTTTGATATCTGCCACATGGGTGAATTCATGGTTCGCGGTGACAAGGCCGCGGCTGGACTGGTATCTATTTTGACCGCCTCTCTGGAAAATATGAATCCGGGTCAGTGTCGTTACGGATTCATGCTTAATGAGCGCGGCGGAGTAATCGATGATGTTGTTACCTACCGGCTTAATGAGGCCGATTGGATGCTGGTAGTCAATGCCGGGACCCGGGCCAAGGATCTGGATCATCTCAAGGCCGGACTGGAAGCGGTCAAAGGCGTAGAGATCGAAGATGTCTCGGATCGGACCGGCAAGATCGATGTCCAGGGGCCGGTATCACTGGATGTCCTGACCCCGCATGTTGATCCGCCGATCGTTTTTTTGGGATATTACACCTTTATAAAAACAAAATTCGACGGAATGGATGTTATTATCAGCCGAACCGGGTATACCGGAGAGCTTGGTTATGAAATCTACTGCGACAGCCGGGATATCGTAAAGATATGGAAGACCTTGATCGCGGATGAGCGGGTAATGCCGGCCGGACTGGGTGCCCGGGATACCCTGCGCCTGGAGATGGGATATCCGCTGTACGGTCACGAGCTTGATGAAGAGCATACCCCGTTGGAGGCTGGGCTGGAACGGTTCCTGAATTGGGACAAGGAGTTCATTGGTAAACCGGCGCTACTGAAACAGAAGGCCGCGAAAGTAAGGGAACAGCTGGTCTGCTTTGCCTGCGAGAGCCGCCGTTCACCGCGTCATGGATTTGAACTTACGGCAGAGGGACGGCGTGTCGGAAAGGTTACAAGCGGTTCTTTTTCTCCCAGCTTGGGGCAGGGGATCGGGATGGGATATGTGGAGGAAAAGTTTTCCGCTGACAATACTGTTCTCGATATTGAGGGAGAAAGGTTTTCCCTCGCCTGCCGCGTCCGGCCCCGGCCGTTTTACGGGAACGGATCCGCGCGAAAGAAATTTTAACCGGTCTAGAGAGAGGAGTCATCAATGAACATACCGGAAGATTTGCTTTATACCAAAGAACATGAATGGATCAGGATTGAGGGGGCGGATATCTGCCGGATGGGAATCACTGATCACGCGCAAGCCGCCCTGGGTGATATAACCTTTGTCGATCTTCCGGCTGATGGCAGCGACTGTGGACAGTTTAAGCAGTTTGCCATAGTCGAGTCAGTAAAGGCCGCCTCTGACGTATTCGCTCCGCTGTCCGGAACGATCGTTGGCTCGAACACTGAATTAACATCTAATCCTGAACTTGTCAACCAGTCTCCTTATGATAAAGGCTGGTTTTGTCTGATAAAGTTTTCAGACGAAAAAGAGAAAGAGAAGCTGTTTTCACCCGCTGACTACCGTAAATATCTGGAGGAGACGGCGCATTGAGCTACATCCCGCATACAGAAGCTGAAATAAAGTCCATGCTTGCCGCGATCAAGGTGAATAGCGTGGAAGATCTGTTTAGTGACATCTCGCCGGATCTGCGGCCGAAGTCATTCGCCTTGCCTGAAGGCCGGTCTGAGTTCGAGGTAATGGAAAACTTCCGTAGGCTGGCCGCAAAAAACGCGACGGGGCTTGTAAATTTTCTTGGAGCCGGATTTTACGACCATTTTATCCCCGCGGCGGTGGATTCCCTGGCTGATCGGCCTGAATTCTACACGGCCTATACACCTTATCAGCCTGAATGTTCCCAGGGGTGGCTTCAGTCCATATTCGAATACCAGACCGCGATCTGTGAACTTACGGGACTGGAAAGCGCCAATGCCTCGTTGTATGACGGTGGAACCGCTCTGTACGAAGCGGCGATGGTGGCGGTGCGCGCGACTGGCAGAAAAAAGATTATCATGGACAGTGGAGTAAATATGGTTTACCGGAGTATTCTTTACTCCTATACCTCGAATCTGCAGATCGAGTTTGTGGAGACTCCGGTGGTCCACGGTCAGAGCAGCCGGGAAGAGATATTCCGGGTCCTTGACGACCGGACCGCGGCGGTCATCGTGCAGAACCCGAATTTCATGGGCGCGGTAGATGATCATGCCGATATCGTGGACAAGGCGCATTCCCTCGGGGCCCTGGTGATTCAGTCGGTTTATCCGCTGGCCCTGGGAATGCTGAAGAGCCCGGGGGAAACTGGCGTGGATATCGCTACGGGTGAAGGTCAGAGTCTGGGACTGCCGCTTTCCTTTGGCGGGCCTTATCTTGGGTTTATGGCCTGCCGCAAGCAGCTTGTCCGAAAGATGCCGGGCCGGATTGTCGGAGAGACTGTAGACCGTGACGGGAAGCGCGGATTCGTGCTGACCCTGCAGACGCGGGAACAGCATATCCGCCGGGAAAAGGCGACCTCCAATATCTGCAGCAACGAGGCCTTATGCGCCCTGCGGGCGGTGATCTATTTATCTCTGGTTGGCAAACAAGGGCTGCGTGAGCTGTGCGAGCTTATCTACCGCAAGGCCGAATTTGCCAAGACCATGTTTGAGCGGGTTCCCGGAGTGGAGGTCAAACGCAGTTCGCCTACTTTTAATGAATTTACCGTGCGGCTGCCCCAAAACGCGGATAGCGTGGTCAGCCGGATGATTGACAAGGGATATGCCTGTGGGTTTCCCCTTGGCCGATTTTACAAGGGTATGGATAACTATCTTCTGGTCGCGGTGACCGAGAAACGGACCAAAGAGGATATTGTAAAAATGATTGAGAGTCTGGAGGCGGTATTATGCGCCTGATATTCGAGAAGAGTGTTACCGGCCGGAGTGCTTTTTCCGTTCCCCGGTGTGACGTGCCGGGCGAGCCGAAGATCCCGCGAAAATATTTAAGAAAAACCGCTGCCAGGCTGCCGGAGGTGTCGGAGCTGGATGTGGTCCGGCATTATTCCAATCTTGCGCGGAAGAATTTTTCAGTGGATACGAATTTTTACCCCCTGGGTTCCTGTACCATGAAGTATAATCCCAAATTTACCGAGCGGATCGCGGCTATGGAAGGATTTTTAAGCCTGCATCCGCTTCTGCCGCAACTGCGCGGCGGCGGACTGTTGACTCAGGGGGCCTTGGAGGTGATTTATCAGACCGAACGGCTGCTTTGTGAGATTACCGGAATGGAGGCCTTTACCATGCAGCCTTTGGCCGGGGCCCATGGTGAACTTACCGGGGCGATGCTGATTGCCGCTTATCATAAGGACCGGGGACAGAAGCGCAAGTATGTTATTGTTCCTGATTCCTCGCATGGTACAAATCCTGCCAGCGCGGCAATCGCCGGGTACGAGGTGATCGTGATCCCTACGGATAAAACCGGGTGTATGGACTTCACCGAGTTTAAAAAGAATCTGAACCAGGATACCGCGGCAGTAATGCTTACCTGTCCGAATACCCTGGGTATATTTAATTCCCGGATAAAAGAGATCTGCGACGAGGCCCATAAAGTCGGTGCCCTGGTGTATTACGATGGTGCCAATCTTAACGCTATCTTAGGGAAATCCCGCCCTGGTGATCTTGGATTTGATGTTGTTCATATTAATCTGCACAAGACGTTTGCCACGCCGCACGGTGGAGGAGGCCCGGGAGCAGGGCCGGTGGGAGTCGGAGAGAAGCTGGTGGAATATCTTCCCGTGTCGCGGGTAATGCAGAGGCCGGACGGCACCTTTGCTCTCAGTTACAATCATCCTAAGTCAATCGGGTATATTGCTCCGTTTTACGGTAATTTCAGCGTAATTCTTAAAAGCTATGCCTATATCATGCGTCTGGGCCGGCAGGGCCTGATCGATGTTTCGGAAAAGGCCGTGCTGAACGCTAATTACTGCCGGGTTAAGCTGAAAGACGAGTTTGACGTGCCCTATGACCGAATCTGTATGCATGAGTTCGTGATCTCCGCTTCTCGCCAGAAAGAGGGCGGGGTAAGCGCCCTGGATATTGCCAAGCTTCTGATCGATAATGATATTCATCCTCCTACAGTCTATTTTCCTCTGATCGTAAAAGAGGCCCTGATGGTGGAGCCGACTGAAACCGAGTCTCTTCAGACCCTGGACCGTTTTGTCGGGGTGATGAAGGAGGCGGCCCGGCTCAGTCGCGAGGCCCCCCAGAGCCTTACTCAGGCCCCGCTTTCCATGCCAATAAAACGTCTGGATGAAACCCGGGCCGCGCGTGAACCGCGTCTTCGCTGGGAGCTGGACTCTGATAATCGATGAAAGACGCTAAAGACCCGGGAACGTTACGTCGGCCGAATTGGCTTAACAAGAAAATAAGCATCAGCGGCTGCGGCAAGATGGATTCGATGCTGAAGGAGCTGGGTCTTAATACCGTCTGCCGCGAGGCCTCCTGTCCGAATATCTCCGAATGCTTTGGCAAAGGGATTGCCACGTTTTTAATTCTTGGCCGAATCTGTACCCGGGGGTGCGCTTTTTGTGGAGTGAAAAAAGGGGCCCCTCTGTCGCTGGATCCGGACGAGGTCCAGCGGGTGACTAAGGCCGTGATTCGGCTTAAGCTGAAACACGTAGTGATTACCAGCGTTACCCGGGACGATCTTTCGGATGGAGGCGCGGGTGAATTTGCCCGGCTTATCCGGACATTGCGGGATAGATCGCCGGAGACCGCGATCGAGGTGCTGGTGCCGGATTTTCAGGGCGATCCGGATGCCGTAAACACAGTACTCCAGGCCCGGCCTGATATCTTTGCCCATAATGTGGAAACAGTGCCGCGGCTGTATCCGCTTGTCCGCATTGGTGCTGATTTTGAACGCTCGCTTAAGGTTCTGTCTCTGGCAAAGGCAGCCTCCGGGATTTACGTAAAGTCAGGAATAATGGCCGGGCTGGGCGAGACCAGAGAAGAGGTTCTGGAGGTAATGGACAGGCTGCGTCTTTCCGGCTGTGATTTTCTCAGCATTGGCCAGTATCTGCGGCCGGGGAAGAGCAACTACCCGGTTCAGGAATATATTGAACCAAACCTGTTTGCTGAGTATGAACAGGAGGCCCGCTCCCGCGGTTTTTCAGCGGTAGAAAGCGCCCCCTATGTCCGCAGCTCCTACGCTGCCTCGCGCTATCTTCAACAGAAGAAATAAATCAAAAATAGGGGGAGGTAATCCCTTGTGATTCTCCGTGGTTTCGTGCAGATTGTCTGTATGAACCAGTTCAAGGCGGCGGATTATATCTCCTTCTTTCTCCTGATTAAATCCAAACCCATATCCTTTAAAACTGCTTCTGTTTTCGCGTTTTTTTTCAATTCCGGAATAAATCTGCAAAACCAAAATAAAACGGCTTGATGTATTCCTTGCCCGCTTTTATTGTCCTGGTCATGTCTTATGGCCTGGTAAATGCTATTGTAGACTGGGTGCAGTCCGGTCTTGCCGCGATCTGCTCGGGCCATGTTGTTTAAAACTGTAAGTCCTTAATCTGATTATTATTATGTTTAAGACTGGCAGATGGCGAGCCCGGCTTGATCCGGAACAATGACATGTTTAAGAAGTTTAACCTAACGCAAGGAGGATGAGATGAATAGATTATTGATAGCAACAGCAGTAATAATGATGTGCGCGGCGGCGCTTAGCGCTCCGGTCCTGGCTCAGCGCGGCGGAGGCAGCGGCGGCCGGACTTCAGCCAGAGGATTTCAGAGCCAGCAGCGGATGGAACAGCCCGGCTCCGGTCAAATGCGGATGGAGGAACAGAACCGGCAGCGCCGGGAACAGCCGGAAAGAAGCGGGAGCCGGCTCGAAGAACAAAGACAGTTCCGGGAAGAGTTGAGAGAGTCAAACCGGACGTATCTTATGGAACAGATCCAGAACAATCCGAACCTTACCTTTGAACAGAAACAGGAAATGGTCAATCATTTCCAGGACCTGTTTGAAAACAATACCCGGATGAGAGAAGAGCAGCAGCAGGAGAATATCCGTTTTTTTCGGGATATAGTAAATGATCCGGAACTTACGGTTGAGGAGAAAAAGGCCGCTCTGCAGCAGCGGATAACCGAGCAGCGCCGGCAGATGCGCGAGTATCGGGAGCAGCAACTGGAACGGGGAGATACGATCCCCGGGCCGGAGGAGTTAGAACCGAATGTTCAGGATTAACCATTGGTTTATTCCGGTTTTGTGTGCTCTAATGATGTTAGCTTCAGGAGGAAGCATGGCCGAAGAAAATATAGTTATTTTGCCTGAACCCCGGCAGGCGGGTGGGATGAGTCTGGAACAGGTGTTGGCCCTTCGCCGGTCGGTAAGGAAATTCAGTTCGCGCGCGCTGACGGATGAACAGCTCGGACAGCTTCTCTGGGCCGGGCAGGGGATTTCCGACCCGGATCTGAAGTTGCGCACTGCTCCGTCAGCCGGCGCTCTGTATCCGCTGGAACTGTTTCTCGTAACCAGCACCGGGGTGTTTCATTATCTGCCGGAAAAACACTCTCTGACTCTGATAAAAGAGATGGATCACCGCGAGGAGTTGGCCGCGGCCGCGTTAAATCAGGAGTTTATCGCCGCGGCTCCGGCGGTTATAATAGTTTCCGCGGTTTACCAACGGATGTTCCGCCGGTACGGTGACTTATGGGGTGAACTGTATGTCCATCTGGAGGCAGGACACGTAGGGGAAAACATACTGTTGCAGGCGGTCGCTTTAGGACTGGGGGCGGCACCGATCGGGGCCTTTAATCGGCCGGAGGTGAAAGATGCGCTGGGCCTTCCCAAGGACACGGTTCCCCTATGTCTTTTTCCAGTAGGATATGAAGAAAAGTCAAAGCCGGCCCTTGATGAATAGTTGAAGAAAGGAGCGCTGCCGCAGATGCCGCTGATCAAGATAAATTCTAATGTTGAATTAAGCCTGCCGGAAACCGAAAGGCTGCTTAAAGGGATCGCCGAGTTGGCGGCTTCCCATCTGAACAAACCCGAACGGTATATAATGGCCTGCCTGGAAAAATCGGTAATGGTCATGTCCGGTACCGCTAAACCTGCTGCCTTTGTCGATCTTCGCAGTATCGGGAAGCTCAGCCCGACGGTGAACAAAAACCTCTCGGCCGGAATCTGCGACCTTTTGCGCGGTCGCGGGGGCATTGACCCGGAACGAATATTTATAACCTTTACCGATGTAGCCGGAACGCATTGGGGCTGGAACCGGGAGACATTCGGGTAATTTCGGTTAGACTAAGGATCTGCCGGACAGAGAGGGAGGAAAATGAGGGAAGTAAAATTAAAACCAATCGGGGTTTTGCGTACACCTTATACTCAACGAAAAGATATTCCGCGGCATGGCGGAACGCGGCTCGGTATCCTCGGTACCGCTCAGATCTATCCCGAGTTTCGGGGGGGACTGGCCGGACTGGAGGGATTTTCCCATGCCTGGTTTATCTTCCTGTTTCATTATTCTTCAACCCCTCGGCTGGTTGTTCGTCCGCCGTTTTCCAATGCCGGAGAACAGGGTGTGTTCGCCACCCGCTCGCCCGACCGCCCCAATCCTCTGGGATTGTCCGCTGTCCGGCTCAAAGGCGTATTTGCCGACCGGATTGAGTTTGGTGAAGTCGATATGCTCGATGGTTCGCCGCTCTTGGATATAAAACCGTTTATCCCGTATACTGATCCGGATAATCCGTTGCGCCTGGGCTGGCTGGAAGACCGGGGAGAGGATAATGACTGAGCGGTTTATCGGCACCAGCGGCTGGAATTATAAGCATTGGAAAGGTATTTTGTACCCTTTGAAACTGAGTCCCCGCTGCTGGCTTGACTGCTATGTTGAATACTTTAACACTGTGGAACTTAATGTGACCTTTTACCGGTTAGTCAAAGAGACTACCTTTGAGAACTGGCGCGAGGAGACCCCGGACAGTTTTGTCTTCGCTGTCAAAGGATCCCGCTACATCAGCCATGTTAAAAAGCTGAAGCAGGCCGAAGCGGCCTTGGACCGGTTGGAACTGGGAGCGCGACATCTGGAGCGAAAACTCGGAGTGACCCTCTGGCAGCTGGCGCCGAACCATAAACAGGATCTCGATCGCCTGGAAGGGTTCCTGCGGCTGCTAAAAAAGACCGGTACGCGGCAGGCCTTTGAGTTTCGGCACCAAAGCTGGTTTAACAAGGCTACCTACGACCTGCTGGAAAAATACAAGGCCTGCCTCTGTATTGCTGAATCTGGCGGCAGATACCCCTGCGTGCGTGAGCGCACCGCAAATTTTTTGTATATCCGCTTTCACGGTAAAGGCTATTCTTCAGACTATCCTGAGGAAGAACTCAAGGAATGGGCCGAATTCATCCAGCGCAGTCGAAAAGAGGCCTTTATCTACTTCAACAACGACGCCAACGGATATGCCGTAAAAAACGCCCTGACCTTGAAAACCTTCCTGAATCAAAAGACCAAGCCACTGTCCATTTCGTAAATGGACAGAAGGGCGGGATTTTAAATTTTGTCCGCCCGGTCCTTGACATTTAATCGGTGCGGATGTTAAATAAAATAAAGCTCTTTGTCCATTTCGTAAATGGCCGGACGGCCTGAGGAGGCGGATCTTGGATACGGGTATGGTTTATCATGTTATGACCCGGAGTATCGCCGGGTTCAGGATTTTTGGGAAAAAGAGTCTTTGTAAACGGATCCTTGAGGGGCTGCGATTTTATCAGCAGGACCGAAAAGGGGTTAAGCTCTCCCGATATCTGCGTAATCGTGAGGAATTGCCCGAGGGAAGGGATTTGGTCCGGATTTTGGGATACTGTGTTATGCCGACTCATCTTCATTTGATTCTAGAGGAGTTGGAGGAGAACGCATTGCCTAGATTTATGGCGAATGTCCTGATCAGTTATTCCCGTTATTTCAATCGTCTTCATAATCGGAAAGGGCCGCTCTGGGAGGGGAGATTTCGCAAGGTGCCTGTAGAAACTGATGAGCAGCTGCTGCACCTGACGCGATATATCCATCTTAATCCCGTGACTGCCGGTTTGGCCGATCAGCCTGGAGATTGGACATATTCTTCTTATAATGAATATCTTGGCAGGGCTGAACAAGGGGTGTGTTCGTTTAATCATATTTTGAGTATCGATCCGGACAGTTACCGTGGATTTGTCGAAGAATATAAGGATCAGCAGATAGAGTTGGCCGGCCTTAAGGCCGCGTGCCAGGAGTCTTAATGAAACATCCGTCGTTACCTAATGCCCCGGAATACCCCCGCCCCTGGCTGTTTAAGGTGATCGGAGTCAGCGGCCGAGCGGTTCGAAAAGCCGTTGCTGAGGTGATCTCTAAAGGGGAATACAGGGTGAGTTTTTCCAATATCAGCAGTAAGGGCAATTATACCGCATTTAATGTGGAAATGCTTGTGGATAGCCAGGAGCACCGGGATGAGATTTACCAGAATCTGAAAAAGCATCCACAAATAAAGGCAGTGCTCTAAACTGTTTTTTTATACCGCTCTTGCTTTCATTTTTTCCAGTTCGTTGGAGATAAAGGCAAGATGCTTTTTCTCATCTTCAAAGTTTCGTTCCAGCTGGCGGTGCACGTCCTCCCGGATCTCCCATTCAACTGCTTTCTCATACACACGATTTGTTGTTTCCTCGTTGGTCCGCATTGCCTTGAGGGCTCCCACGGTTCCGGTAATGCTTCGCATTGTGGTAACCGCTTCCATCAGCTTCCCCTGAATATCCTGGCTGCGTTCCGGCGGTTCACCGCCCAGTTCTGAGATCAATACGGACAGGTTGGATATATGTCCTTCATGATCATTTCGATAATTTAGTATTGTCTCTCTGATCCGTTCGTCTCTGATTCGCTCAATCGCCCGCTCATAGGCGTTTACCGCGTCGATATCAAGCTTTACCAATCCGCTTAATCGGTCGATAATCTCCTGATCGTTCATAACATTACCTCCTTTTTCTTTTATCTTCGCGCTTTTTGTCGTAATTTCCACCCCCCGGATTCAGCGATTATCTGACCTGTTCCCCCTGTTATTAAATTTAAAGCACCTGGCCCCGAGACAGTAGAAAATAGGGGAATCAGCATATTGTTCTTTTCTGTCGTTAAGGGTTAAAACATACGTAAAGGAGGATCTATGTATCTGACTGTTTCGTTGAAGCAAAAAAGCATAACCGCGGCAGTTGGCGCCTCTCTGTTGATGCTGACCGCGGGGATGATCCATCTGTTAATAACTCCCGACCATCTGAATCATTCTCCTTATCATGGAGTTTTTTTTCTCAGCTTAGGGTTGCTGCAGTTGATTTGGGGCCTGGTGTTTCTGGGGAGGCAGACGCTGCGTTTTTATCAGGCCGGGCTGATCATCAGC
>JAGYOO010000130.1 GCA_018399295.1 Candidatus Omnitrophota bacterium
AGGACAAGGAAAAAAGCGCGATCAAGGCCCTGGCTTTTCTCAGGTCTGATCCGCGGCTGATCCGACATTAACTTAACAGGGATGTAGATGATTTTCCATAATCAGGATTTTCTTAAGGATAAAGGGCTCCGGCTTTCGTATTTTGAAGGGATCTTTTCCGGCTGGATGGCCGGGCTGACTCAGGAATACCTGGTGCCGTTTCTGCTGTTCCTGGGCGGCGGGAACAGTCTCGTCGGCGCCCTGAGCGCGCTGGCTAACCTGTCCGCCGCCCTGGTTCAGGTGCGCGGCCCGGACCTGACCGAAAGACTCAAGTCGCGAAAGCTGACCGTGGGCCTGGCCGTCCTGGTCCAGATACTTGTTCTGGCCGCGATGGCAGTGGTCGCCCTGACCCGAAACGGGACCACGCTGTTCATCATCCTGGTTTTGCTGTTCAGCGCCGCCGGAGCGCTGGCCGCGCCGGCCTGGGGCAGTCTTGTCTCGGATCTGGTTCCGGAAAAGACCCGCGGCGCGTACTTCGGCTGGCGAAACCGGAATATCGGATTCATCACCGTCTGCGCCGGACTTTCCGCCGGACTTGTCCTGCATGCCACTAACGGCACGAACCCGGCCTTAGGGTTTTTATTTGTTTTTTCCCTGGCCTGTGGATTCCGACTGCTTTCCTGGCTGTTTTTGATGCGGATGAAGGAACCGTCGTTCCAGCCCGTGGCTTCCGATCATTTTACTTTATATGACTTTGTCTCCCGGGCGAAAAAAAGCAACTTTGCCAGATTTGTGCTGTTTATCTCTCTGATGAGTTTTTCCGTCAACCTGGCCTCGCCGTTTTTCGCGGTGCTCATGCTGCGCGACCTTTCGTTCAGTTATCTGCTGTACTCAGTGATAACGATTACAGCGACATTTACCATGCTCCTGGTTATTCAGCGCTGGGGCCGGCACGCGGACTGGATCGGAAATCTCCGGGTTATCAGGTTTACCGGTCCGCTGATCGGTGTTATCCCTCTGCTCTGGATATTCAATCGCGACCCTTGGTTTCTGTTTGCCGCGCAGATCTTCTCCGGATTTCTCTGGGCCGGATTTAATCTCTGCAGCGCCAACTTTATACTTGACGCGGTGACCCCGGCAAAAAGAGTCCGCTGCCTGGCCTACTTCAACCTCTTCAACGGCCTGGCCCTCAGTGTCGGGGCCTTGGTGGGCGGATTTCTGGTCAGGATCCTGCCGCCGTTGTTTGGATATCGGATCCTGACCCTGTTTCTTCTGTCCGGGGTGCTGAGAATGGCGATCGGTTTTGCCGCCGCGTTCGTCAAAGAGGTCCGTCCGGCCCAGCCGGTAGCCTCGCACGAGCTTCTGTTCAGCATGGTCGGGATTAGACCGATAACCGGGGTTGAGAGAAAGACGATTAGATTTGAGTAATGCCTTTACATTCGATAGTTGATGGTTTAGAATGGATTTTGTTGCCGCAAGGTGATTCTTCACCTTGCTTTTTTTTTAAACCCTGGAGGTAGCAATGAAGAGGATAGCTCTATTCTGTTGTCTCTTAATGGCGGTTGGTGCTGTTGACGCTGATGCTCGGGAAGGAGAAGACAAGATGATTAAGAATGGTTCCAAGGTAAAGTTTAATTATGTGCTTAAAGTCGATGGTGAGGTCGTGGACCAGTCCGGGGCCGACAAGCCTTTTGAATATGTGCAGGGAGAAGGCAAGATAATCAATGGGCTGGAGAGCCGGATGGAAGGCCTGAAACCGGGAGAAAAGCAGACGATTCAGGTTCCGGCCGCTGAGGCTTATGGTAAGGTTAATGAAAAGGCATTCCAGGAGGTTCCGAAGTCGCAGCTTCCTCCGGAAGTGAAACCCGAAGAAGGGGCGGTTCTGGGAGTGGTTACGCCGGAGGGAAAGACGGTGCCGGTGAAAGTGGCTGAAGTAAAGGAAGAAAGCATTGTTCTGAACTTTAATCATCCCCTTGCCGGAAAAGATCTTACCTTTGAAGTAAATATTGTGGAAGTAGAATAAAAAAACAGAAAAAAGCGCCTTTCGCCTGCTGGCGGAGGGCGCTTTTTTATGAAAAAAACGAATTCCCGTCTTTATTTTTAAAGCTTATTTTTGTATAATAAAGCGTTCTGTCATTAACTTTAACAGGGGATAAATAGGAGCTCTCAGCATGAAGGCCGGGAATTTAGACGTGGATATCCGGGAAATGGTAATCGATGATCTGCCGCTTGTGTTCCATCTCGGCGAGAAACTGTTTACCCCGGAGGAGTTTTCAAATCTATACAGAACCTGGGATGAATATGAGGTGACGTACCTGTTTCAGACCGAGCCGGAGTTCTGTCTGGTGGCAACGATAGACGATAAGCTGGCAGGATTCGCCTTGGGATATACGGTGGAAAAGCCGCGTACGGCCTGGGATTACGGGCATCTGGTCTGGCTGGGAGTGGATGAACCGTATCAGCGCCATGGGCTGGCGACCAAGTTGTTCGAAGAGTTTATGGAGATCATGCAGACAAAAGGCGTTCGGATCATGGTCGTGGATACTCAGGCCAATAACAAGGGTGCTATTCATTTTTTTAAAAAACACGGCTTTGATAATCCGATCAAACACGTGTATATGTCGCTGAACCTTGATGAAGTCTCGCGGGAGAAAGGCAGGTAGGATGGCAGGTCCGGACGGCGGAATCAACAGCATCCGGCTGAAGAGCCTGGTCAAAAGCCTTATCGATATTTACAGTCCATCCGGTAAAGAAAAGGAGATTTCCGACTTTCTTACTGAGTATCTTGGACGTTACCAACTGCCGGTAGTCAATCATCAGTTGGAAGAAAACCGGTATAATGTCTATGTCCTGCCCTCCGTCAGATCCGATACCGTCTTTCTCGGCCATGTCGATACCGTGCCGGCTTTTGATTTTGCCGAATATGAGGCCCGCCAGAAAGGGGACAGGATATCCGGACTGGGGGCCGCGGATATGAAGGCCGGATGCGCGGCGATGATTGAGGCCTTTATCACTTTTCATGAAAAGCATGGGATACTCCCGCCGGCCGCGCTGGCCCTGGTCGTGGATGAGGAAGAGAACGGGGACGGGACCCGGTTGATGCTGGAGAAATATTCCTATAAACGGGCGGTGGTAGCTGAACCTACGGATCTGAAGATCTGTTCCGGGCATTACGGGTATCTTGAATTGAAACTGGTGCTGCGTGGCCGGCGCTGTCATGCCTCAATGGCTGGACAGGAGCACAACGCGATCTTTGCTATTCTTAAAATCCTGATGAATCTGACTGGTTATCTGGATGAAGAGTGGAAAGAGGTCACCTATAATATCCGTGACGTGCATAGCTCAGACGCGGGGTTCGCCGTGCCGGATAAATGCCAGGCCTCTCTTGATCTGCACGTGCCTCCGAATATTACTCTGGCCAGGGTGAAAAAGGATATCCGCCGGGTGTTGCGCCCCTGGCTTTCCCGGGAAAAGGGGCAGATGCAGTTTTCCATGGTATCTCCGGGGTACCGCCTTTCGGAAAAAAATTCACTGGTTATCCTTCTAAAACGGATATATGAACGTTACAAGCTGGATTTCGAAGCGGAGTTTTTTCGCAGTCATTCCGACGCCAGCCTGCTGCGCGCGGCCCGGATCGCTCCGATTATTCTCGGCCCCGGTCAGTTGGCTCTGGCTCATTCCAATAACGAAGCAGTCTCGTTTTCCCAAACCGTAATGGCCGGACGTGTTTATCTCAGTCTTTTAGAGAAGATCGCCGCCGGGAAAAAGCTGCTCCGGTAGGTCCAAACAAATTTGCTGACTTCCGGAAAAGACGAAAAGTGAGATTCGACATATCCTGAAAATGGTTGACAGAAAGGAGCCTGTCAATGAATCAAAGGATTATTCAGAGACTTTGCAGTAGAAATAGTAATGGCGTAAAAAATATTAAAAAAATCAACCACAGAGAGCACAGAGGGCACAGAGAAAAGAAAAACAGCATCTCTTTGAACTCTTCTTTTACCTCTGTGAACTTTTTTGAGTTGCACAGAGTCTAAAAGCGCAAGCACACAGAGTATAAAAGTTTAATCTCTCTGCCTGCCGGCAGGCAGGTGTATTCTCTGTGGTTAAAAAAAATACATCAAATAGACGCGGTAAATGAAAAAAGTGTCGACAATCTCAGGACAAGACATTGCATTTCTGACTTGGATGTGTTATTTTAAAGCTAATGAACAGGAATATCCCCAACCTGTTACTTGCTCTAACTTTATGCGGATGTGCGTCCGGAACGAAAATTCCCGCGGACACTGTTCCCAACCGTTACGCTTCCATCGATCGACAAAGAACATACGTCAGCCTCTGTTTTGACCTTGATACAAGCTCTTTGCTGGGCCTGAACCGAAAAGAAGTGGAGGCTGAGCTGGGGAAGCCATTCCGGATCCAAAAGCCGGATGACAGCCAGGACCGGGAGATATGGATATACTATCCGGATAATACGAATAACTTTATCGCTATTTTCGTTTCTTTTAGCGAAGACAAAGTCAGTGATTGCAGTTACCAGTCAGTGATGTAGACACGCGGTCGCGCGGTTTACCGGCCTTTCCGCCCGCTGAGAACCCCCTGCCTGCGTAAAACCTAACCGCTTGTCCGCATTAACCTTGACTTAAATGCTTATTTTCTATATAATTTATAAAAACCCAGGAGGGGAAATGGATGAGTTAAGGGAATCTTACCTGGACAGGCGCCGTAGCAAGCGAGTGAATACTGATTTTCCGGTCCACCTTAAGCAGATGCCCGGAGAGTCCGGAACCATCCATAATTCTTTGAGTATTGACATGAGTGAACAGGGGTTACAGCTGACGTCCTTTTACTTTTATCCCGTGAATTCCCAGTTGCTTGTCGAGGTGATGCCGGCGCCGCGTCAGGAGATAATGAAAATGTCGGCAAGAGTAGTGTGGGTAACTCAGCTTCCTTATCAGGAACGCTATAAACTGGGCGTGGAGTTTTCCGATATAAATCCGGAGCAACAGCTGGAACTAAGGCAGATTGTCAACAGTGAACCCGGCTGCTGAAGGACCTCTCTGAATTCCCCTCAATTTTCCCAGAACTGATTTAACCCGAGGTAAGACAG
>JAGYOO010000131.1 GCA_018399295.1 Candidatus Omnitrophota bacterium
TGGCATTAGCCGCGAGAAAGATCATCAAGGCGCACAAAGAGGAAAAAAAGGACAGTCCAAGCATGACAAAAAGTATGCGCTGATTATCAAACCCCATCTTCAGCAGCCGGAACACGAAGTGATCGTTGCTCTTCAGGAAGATAGACTTTTTCTGACGGATACGCATTATTATCACAAAGATAAGATCAAACAAAGGCACTGACAGCACTACCAGCGGAACCACCAGATTAACCTCTTGTCTATTCCCGGCCAGGCTGAGAGCCAGAGCCAGCGCGGCCTGGGACAGACCCAGGAACTGACTGCCGGCATCCCCCATAAAGATCCTGGCTGGCGGCCAGTTAAACCGGAGAAAAGCAATTACCGCCCCGATCAACGCGGCCGCGACAGTCATCACAAACCCATCAGCCGTAAGCCAGCCGAGAATAAAAAAGGTCAGCAGGTTTATCAGCGAGATGCCGGCAGCCAGGCCATCCAGAATATCCAGAAGGTTAAAGGCGTTAATGATAACCACAATCCAGATTACCGACACTAGTACATTCAGCGGACTGTTCAGGAAAAAAAGGTCAGAACGCAGCGCGAACAGCGACAGCAGAAAAGCGACTCCGGTCTGAATGGAAAGTTTGGAAAGCGGTGATAATTCCCGAATATCGTCGTACAATCCGAACAGCATGATAACCGCGCCGCAACTGATAAATACTCCCAGCTGTATCGACGAACGGACAAGACCAAACGCGAAACAGCCTGTGAGCAGCGCCAGGACAAACGCCAGAAACATCGCCGGCCCGCCGAGAAAAGGGACTATCCGGATATCGATCTTCGCCGGATACGGCCGGGTCACTAATCCCCGGACGCGTCCTGCCTTTTCCAGCATGGGCACCAGAAAAGAACCCGCCGCAAAGGCGGTAAACAACACTGTAACGAGCTTAAGCCCGAATAATTCCATATCAGAAGATCAGATAACGCAGGCTCACCGGATTAATAAAGTGAGGCAAGACAATTGAGGATCAAAACGACATCAAAAAGACGCAACCTGATAAAATTTAATTAGTTATAATTTTATTAACAGGTGTTTAATATATCAAAAAAGGACATTTTTGTCAATTAAAACAAGCGTATGATCAATCTCTTCAACTTATTATCCGGCATATAGTTTTGCGCACGAATTTAACAGGGATACCGCGGATCGAAAACCGCAGCCAGATTCAGGCAGGCCACAGTCTGCTATTTAGAGAAAAACTGAATAAACAGACCAGCGATAACCTTCAACAGAGGATTAAATAATCTCAGGGAATAAATACATCAGTACTGAATTTGGTCTCAACAAAAGCCGGATTAGTCAGGGCCGACCCCTTGCCGGCCTGGACGGTAACAGAAATAGTAATACGCGAGGGCGGACCGCCGGCAACCCGGGAATCCCAGGTATCTTGACCGGTTGCCCCGGAGACAGGATAATACCTGAACTGGAGATCAGTAACATTCGGCGATAGCTCAGAGCTTGTTCCCGTGGAAAAATTAAAGTCAAAAAGACCGGTGTCAGCCGTAACATAAAAGCGGTTCAAACGGTCATCCGCTTTATTCAGAGTCCCCTCATCACCGCACCAGTAACCAACCTCACACAGGTCAGTGAAACTATCCCCGGGATTCAAGGGGGCAATGAAGTAAAACTCGTCCCCGCAGCTATTCGCGCGAAACCCACTGGGAGCGGAGCTGTCATAGCCGACACAATAAAAGCTGGCAGATGGCTCAGTAACAATCAGGCTTTCCATCTCCCGAGACATCCGCTCCAGCACTGATCGGCCTACGGCGGCGGCCTCAAGAAGATTATTGGACTTGCGCCAGCCGGCAAGCGCCGAATTAAACGCCATAAACAGCGACAGCATTATCGCCGTCACGATCACCAGTGATATCAAGACCTCGATCAGGGTCAGACCTTTTTCCCTCATCAGAAACTTCCCTGGTATACAAGCCGGAATATGTGCTGTGTATCCAGCACCGCGCTTTGCCAACCCAGTCCGGGGATGTAATTTCCCAGAGCCCCGAACTGCAGCATCAGACGGGAATCTTCGGTAATCGAGTAGGACAGATCGCAGTAAAAGTTATCATGTCCGATAACCTCTCCTCCCTGCAGATAATCGGCGACCTCACTGTGACGGTAGATTATATGCGACAACAGCTTTTCGGAAAACCGGAGATGAAGGTTTACGCCGGTGTAGTTCATAAAGTCTTCGGCCGTGGCCGCGTAATCGAACTCATTGTAGCTGTGAGACAGGATCAGACGGGACCAGTCGGTCGGACTGAAGATAAGCGATGTCTTATAAATATAAAAATAAGGATACGGCGCCGCGGGATTGATGTTCATCCAGGAATAGACCGAACCCGGAAAATCCGGATAATCATTGGTCCTCTCGAATATCTGTTCCAGCCCCAGCCAGTCGGTAAAGTCATACCTGAACCCAAAGGCGTAAGTAGCCTCATTCCGGTTGACTCCGTCCCCCGCCTCAACCTTATCATGATACCGGAGTAAGAGTTTTGTTCGCAGCGAATCGTTAACCTTGTACTCGTTCTCCAGCCAGTAGATATCCTCGATAAACTCGTCACTGGTTTCGTTATAAACATTGCGGAGATTAAAGTAAAAACTCATGCCCTCAAAATCTCCGGCACTCAGGCTTACTCCGGTGACCCGGCGGTCCGGTTCGATGCTATCCCCGATCCGGTACTGCTCTTCCTCCGGCGCCCGGGGGAAAAAATGAATATGCTTGCCCCACTCCTGATCATCCGCGGTATTAGCATAATTGGATAGCGGTGAAGCAAAGTCCAGCCCCATGCTGGCGTAGGAGACCGAGATCCCCAGAGGCAGTTCGAACGGATCAACATCCGCGGAAAATATCGCCCGCACGGCTGTATCATCACTCTCCTGTTCCCGGTCCTCTGTAGTTATATTCCGCTTATTCCGGGAAAAGGCACCCTGAAGCTGGAGCCGGAAAAAATCCAAAAATCCGATATCCGCGTCCAGGCCGGCAGTCTGATCCAGGGCATCATAACTCCCCTGATCAAAGCCGACACGTCCGGCATAGGTCAATCCAACGGTGGCTCCGTCTAACGGCCGCTTAAGGCGAAATGCCAGAGGCACATTGTTAACTGTTTCGTAATCCTGCCAGGGATCAAGCGGGGTCGCGGCCATGAAACTTCCGTAAGTCTCACCGATCTGGCCGTCAACGCGAAACCCTCTTAAAAGAGTCAGCCAGGTACCGTCGCTCATGCGCAGGAACTGGTCCTCCTGCCACTGACCCTCCTGCCAGCCGGTAGCCGTAAACAGCCTTCCCGGTTCCCATTCAGAAAGCCAGGGACTGGGCTCCCAGATAATATGATTATTCACAAGCCGCAGCGGGTCATCCGAAGTCAACCCCATCTGGGCCTCGGCAAAGGGAAACACTATCAGCCGGTAATCAGGCTTACGCGCGTCATACCAGAGGGCCCGGATCGGATTAAATTCTCTTTCAACATCCAGGGCCGGTATCTCAACCCGGTGCACCCAGGGCGTTCCACTCTGCCAGCTGCCTTCAACCGTCACTGGCTGGGTCTTCCCGTCCACAATCTTTATCTCCGGCAGGGCAAAGGCGTCCCCGGCCGCGGAATAAACTATCTCCGGGTAGGTCCTGCGGTTATTCGATAGATATTTTAATTGAATGGTAAGCGGATCTCCGGCGTTCGTCCCGGCATAATAGGTCGGCAGGGTCACGGTCTGAGTTGTTCCGGTAAAGGCCCAGGGATCGATGCTGAGTTTGGTATAGATAAGCTCATCCTCATCGATCGGAGATATCAGGCCCAGGCGCAGCTGATTGTAGATGGCCGGATCAAAGGTATTGTACCGGTCCTCACCGTAAAAATACCGCCAGCCCGATTCCTGAAGCGAGTAGTTGGCATCCTTCCAGATAAGGTCTTTGTCTTCAACTCCGAAACTCAGCCGGTAGCTTCCCTCCACTACTGCTTCATCAATGCTCTCAGGCTGAAAATAGCCGTTAACCGGAAAGGTCGGATAGTAAATCCCCCGGGGAGTGGAATAGACATAGTTCTTTTCTGAGATATCGCCGTAGACAAGAGCGTCTTCGGCCGCAAAGACCGTAGCCGCGTTCAAAAAAAGCGGATTTTCCGCAGCAAGGCAAAACAAAATCGCGGCTGAGGATAACAGCAGAGTTAATGAAAATTTACCAAGAGCCGAACCGAGACAAATTCCTTTTTTGATCTTCCCCTCCTGGTTGATCGGCTGCCTCTATTTACTGAAAATATTATACCCTTCTTTAGCAAAAATAGCAAAGTTAGTGCCTGAGGCCGAAATCGCGGTTTCCAGAGGGGTGAACCACCCATGCCCGGTATCTACTCCCCCGTCTAAAGCGTACGGAAGCCCGGCTACCTGCTTTTTGCCGACCTGCCAGCGTATCAACACCAGCTTCTCCAGCTCCTCCAGATGAAATTCAGCGCGTTCAGAATAATAAGCAGCTTTTTCCCGGTCTCCTTTTCCCGAGTAATACCGGCTTAACTCCTGGAACGCGGTGATCATCTGCGCGGTCCATTCAATCGCGATAGTTCCCTTGCGCCCGATACTGGAAGGACAGCAGAAATCAAAACCCGTAATCGTTATCCTGCGATTAAACGCGTTTCTAAAAGTAATCCGGGTGCGGCAGGTTTCTTCGACCGATCTGACCAGGGTTTCCGGATCAATACCCATCTCTTCCAGGGCTTCTACTCCCAGCGACAGGATCGCCAGGGAAAAGGTATCCGTGGCGATCATAATATCATTCTGCCCCCGGTTAAACCGGTTTAGCTTCCGATTAAACCCCTCCTGTTTTATCCACTCCAGCACCTTCAGCCCGGCTTCGGTAAACCGGTTATCTCCGGTCTCCTCTCCCAGAAGCTGCAGAAAAAATCGCGCGGAAAGATTATGCTCAGTGCTTGACCATTCCAGTTCCGGCCCGCCGCGAATCCGGCCGGAGATTGGCTCCTGCAGCCCAAGCAACCATTCCCCGATCTCCCGGGC
>JAGYOO010000132.1 GCA_018399295.1 Candidatus Omnitrophota bacterium
TAAGAAAAGCTCGCCAGAAATATTTAACATCATCGACTTCCCTGATGCTTAGAACTTTTCGCATTACAAACTCAGGAGAAAAACTGACCGAGTACATTTGCTGCACCAGCTCCGGCAATTTCTCTCTCGGATAAGACAATTTCATCATCGGCTGTTTCATATCATAGTCTGACCATTCCTGGCTATACAGAAGATCATCTTTCAGACACTCCTGAAAAAGCGGGGTGCCGGGATACGGAATAACTACAGTCGCCTGCATTGTGTAGGCATAATCTTTTTTCAGCAGATACTTCCCAAAGGCCAGTGTCTGTTGCGCATCCTCATAGCTCTCCCAGGGGTAGCCGAACATAATGGTTATGTGTGGGTAAAGACCTGCCTTACGCGCGGCCTGGCAGGATTCTTCTATCGTCCGCCGGGTAAGATTTTTCTTTATCCTGTCCAGCGTAGCCTGATTCACTGATTCAATACCAAACAGAAGAAATCGGAAACCGGCCTGGCGCATTAAACGATAATCTTCATCACTTATCGCTCCAAACCGCATATTACAATCAAGATTAACCTTTTTATTCAGTCCACGACTGATCATTCCCCTGCAAAAGTTACGAAGCCAGTCACCAACCGGAAACGACCCGGAATCATCCATTATCTCTCTGACCCCATACTTATCCACAAGCATCTCTATCTCGTCCAGTACGTTTTCAGGAGTTCGTGAGCGGAATTTCGGATAAAGCTGCGGCCAGGAGCAGAAAGTACACTTTCCCCACCAGCAGTCCCGCCCACTCATGATGTATGTCCCCGGCGTGCGGCGGAAATTTCCATTTTTATAGGCGTAACGCTTCCAGTCCGTAAGATCCCGGTCAATAAACGGCAAAGAGTTTAAATCATGGTTAAGCTGGAACTTACCGGTATTTTTTATTTCACCGTCTTCACGGTAGTAGATGCCGGGTTCGAGTTCAATAGAGAGTAGTCCCCTCCGGAGAGAAGCTTTTTTAAGTGTCTGGCATAGATTTAACAAGAGAAAATCGTAGTCGCCGCCGGTAAGAACAAAGTCGACTTTTGAACTTTGCATGGACTCTTGCGGAAGGGCGGTGACGTGATCCCCGAAAAGAACTGAAGTCATGGCCGGAAAGCGATCCTTCAGATCATCAATAATCTTCCAGTGTTCCTTTACCACCGGAGTCTTGGTCTCCACGGCAATAACATCCGGTTGCTGTTCTTTCACAAAATCCAGGAAACTCTCATAACTCCATTCCTGAGCAATGGCATCGCACCAGACTACTTCAAAACCATTTCTTTTAAGCAGAGTCGCGGCCTGGGCCGGTACTACCGGATAGATATACGTGGGATCCTTAAAGTACTGAAACTGCCGATTCTGCGAAAGCAGCGGCACACCCTTTTTCCGACTTAATGGAGGATAAGCTATTAAAGTTTTCATTTTTTTTAAAGTTCCAATAACCAAATTACAATTTCCAAATAAATTTCAATAACCAAATATCAAAACATCTCCAAACAACTAAAACAGAAACTATTCAGATTTTGTTATAATCGCAGACAATATCTTTTTAATTTCAATTGCCTCTTTTTCCAATTCGTTGATCTCTTCTCTTTCATTAGGGTTCGCTTCATTAGTAAGTTGAAGCCAGTATTGAGACTCTTTAGCCTCCTTGCGACTGATCCTGAGCCTATGCAAGAAGTCCTTTTTACTTAAAGCATCGTTAGCTTCTCTGTAATTTGCACCTACTGAGCCACTGGCCCGAACCAACTGGTCAATAATCTTGTTGTTAATAGCATCCTTAGATAATGCCTTACACAAGCGAATTACCCTCTTAGCAAATTCTAATGTTCTTTTCTCTAAATCAAACTCGCGATCAGACATCCTTTTTCGTGTTTGTTTCTTATAATTTGGTTATTGGTTATTATTTGTTACTTGGTGCTTGGTTATTGGTTATTTTAACTGCTTGATTATTACTCACCATTCTCTCTTCCTTCAACTTTCCCGCCAACAAGCCCTTTATAAAATACAGCCCGTAGGTAAGATGCGTCAGGACTATTCCGGCGGTTGTCAGCAGGAAGAGTTTGGGTTTGCTCCATCTGCTGTGGTCTTTTAAGGCAAGATATAATGCGTTTATCATGATGATTAAAAGGTATGATAATATTGTTAAAATAAAAGCCAAGGCAAATGCGGGTTTAAGTATACTTAGCATGCTTCCGAGCAAACCATATGCTATAAACAGCGACGGCAGCATATAGGCCGGTTTTCTCGATGTCTCCGGAAAACGCTTGAAAAAGTGTCCCCGGTGGAACGCGTAATTGCTCAATTGTTCAAGATGTCGGCGAAAAAGAGGGCGGCGGTGATGTTTTACCAGTACATTCGGGTCATAGACGATCTTATGCCCAAGCTTTTGTGTGACCTCCAGGCATAACTTTGTATCCTCACCAGGATAAAAATCATTTTTAAACCCGCCAGCCTGCTCAAACACTTCTCTTCTGATTATAAAGTTGCAGCACGGATAGTCATCCACAAATCTCTTCTTTCGGGGCAGATAACGATAAATGTACGGACCAGAGACAAAAAGTGAAGAATAAACCAAACCTCCAGCCGTTTCCAGCAACGAACTGTCATCCGGGGTTATCGAGGGTCCGCCGACCGCGGCCACTTCAGAGTTATTGAAGTAAGTGACGGCATTTTTAAGCCAGTCAGCTTCCGGATAAGCATCATCATCTATAAACGCTAATATCCCGGCCTGTGAATACTTCAGTGCCAGGTCACGCTTGACTGCCGGGCCTACCGGACCCGTTGAAATTACTCTGACCTTTTCTTCTGGAAACGAAAAGTCATTATCCGGAAAAACCAGGATCTCATAATCAGGATAATCCAGAGAAAGACAGGCCGTTAGACACTTTTCCAGCTGTCCATTAAAGGCTCTTACCGGTATTACTATTGCAACAAAGGGGTTAATGGACTTCCTGTCGTGTGTAACCAATTTTCCTTTTTCCGTTTATTTTGGTTGATAACCTTCTTGCCCTTGTTCTAACATACCGCAAATATATCCAAAACGTATCCACGCACATCTTATAAACAGTAGCCGGGCCAATTCGATTATTCAAACGTTGTGAATGGATGCACACCGGAGCCTCGGCAATTCGATAGCCATAACTGTGTGCCTGTACCAACAGTTCCAGATCAAACGCGAATTCCCGGCTTATAAACTCCTTGAACACTTTTTTCAATACTCCGTGCTTAAACAGCTTCAATCCGGTCTGGGTATCGTTTATCGGCAGGCCGAACATGATCTTGACCAGGAAAAAGTAAACCGAACTCATCACCCGACGCTGCCATGGGTAGAAGAGCTGGGAGTTGGGATGGCGCTTGGATCCGATAACAATATCGCTGCCGGTCAGTTCCATAATATCAAAAAAAGTATCGATCTGGCCGGGATGCAGGTCCATGTCCGAATCCAGAAAGATCACAAAATCACCCTTTGCGTAACGAAACCCTTTCCTTAGCGCCCTTCCCTTTCCGAAATTGCGCCGATTTTTTCGGACAATGATCCGGCCGTTATCAAACTGTTGCACACATCTTTTCGCCAATTCAAAAGTCTTATCCCGGCTCCCGTCATCAATAACAATAATCTCATAGTCGGACTTAAACTCATCAAAAGTCCGGACGGTTTCAGAAATGCCGGCTTCAATATGGTCCTCCTCATTGAAGGCCGGCATTATTATGGATATTTTTTTTCCGTTAAGCGCTTTCATAATCTGCTTTAAATAATTTCACACTGATCAGGTTAACCAGAAACAGCGAAACTGATACTCCAATCAATACATAAAGGACCTGCAGCAGGGTTTCATGAAACACCATGATCAGGGCCGCCTCCAGCAGGACAGCGGCCATAAACACGTTTACCATTTTCAGATTATGTACTGAAAGATGATAGTACAACATCACCCCCGACAAGGCAAAAAATCCCATACTGATCGAAAACGGCGCCACCAGCGGAATGGCTTGCGGATAAACCTGGCCGCTGAGTAAACGAATAACCAGGGCAGGAAACATAATACCCACAGCGGCCGCGGAAAAAGACAGCAGACCTGTAGCTATCAGGCTTTTGTATAATATCTGTCCGGTATTCTCCTTGCGGGTATAGCTTTCCGTCAATTTGGGAAACATGACCATGAATATCGCTGATGGCAGAAAAATAACTATCTTACCGAACATCTGGGCTACCGCGTAAAACCCGGCCTGGTCCGGCAACAGCTTCTGCACAAAAACCAGATCCATTGTAGTCAGAAACATATAGCTGGGGATCGCGAAAAATACCGGCAAAGAATATTTATAAATCGACTTAAGATCAATGGAAAGATCTTCCCCCTCTTTTCCTCTACTTTTCCTGCCCCAGATATAATTTTTCAAACTGAACAAGCAGAGTGCCAATGCCGTAAACGAACTTATCGCGACCGCCCCCATCGCCCCGCTGATTCGATACCCCATGGAGACTAAAGCTATTCCCAATATAAGCTTAAGAGAAACATTCGCAATGCCTATTGCCCCCAGTCTATAGAACTTCTGCAGCCCTTGCAGACCACCCAGGACAAACGGAAACATCAGGGAAAACATCAGCGCGAGTCCTGTAATCACCAGCAAAAAGCCGTTTTCAATATTAAAAAAATCAGCGATCTGGCCCCGGAACGCAAAGAACAGGAAAAAGATGACCAGGCCGGCGGCAAAAAGCTTGTAAAGAAACAGGCGGAGGAAGTAACCGACTTTTCCAAGATTGCCGGCGGCATTAAAAGTAGCCACGAACTTGGCGGAGACTGTCTGGACCATTCCTGAGGGCATGGCGGTAAGGATCATCAGGGTGAGCAGGGTGTTGAGCACCGCGAACTCGGCAGGCTCAAGATTCCTGACCATGAACAGCTGATAGACCAGGGCCAGTACTCCTGAAAATGAATTGGCAAAGAACATTATTCCCGCGTCTTTAAAAAGTCGGTCGAATTTCACGCCTGAGACATTCCTTGCAA
>JAGYOO010000133.1 GCA_018399295.1 Candidatus Omnitrophota bacterium
TGCAGTTAATAATTTAAAACACATCCATGAGCTTATGAGCTCATGAGCTTAATGCCTGCCTGCCGGTAGGCAGGAGCTAATATATGAGCCAAAATCAGATTATAATTAAAGGCGCTAAAGAGCATAATCTTCAGAACATCGACCTCACCCTTCCGCGCGACGCGCTGGTGGTGATCACCGGGCTGTCGGGGTCGGGGAAGTCTTCTTTGGCATTTGACACTATCTACGCCGAAGGCCAGCGCCGGTACGTGGAGAGCCTCTCCGCCTATGCCCGCCAGTTTCTTGAACAGCTGCACAAACCGGACGTGGAGTATATCGAAGGCCTGTCTCCGGCGATCGCCATTGAACAGCGCGGGGCCGGCAGTAATCCCCGTTCGACCGTGGCGACCCAGACCGAGATCTATGATTATCTGCGGCTTTTGTTCGCCCGCATCGGCACTCCGTACTGTTATCAGTGCGGCCGGAAGATCGCCCGCCAGAGCAGCCAGCAGATCGTGGACCAGATAATGGAGATGCCGCAGGGGACCCGGCTGTATATCCTGGCCCCGGTGGTGCGCGGCCGCAAGGGCGAGTACCGCAAGGTGTTTCAGGAGATCGCCAAGGCGGGGTTTGTCCGGGTGCGGGTGGACGGAGAGATAATCGACGTCAACGAGCCAATGAAGATGGATAAAAAGCGCAAACATTCGATCGAGATCGTGGTGGACCGGCTGATCTTAGAGCCGGAGATAAAGAAACGGCTGACCGATTCAGTCGAGACCGCGTTAAAGGCTGGAGAGGGGTATCTGCTTCTGATCAAAGAGACTGAAGGCAAAAAAGAAGAGATCATTTACAGCGAGGTCTATGCCTGCACTGAATGCGGCATCAGTTATGAAGAGCTGCAGCCGCGAATGTTCTCCTTTAACAGCCCGTACGGCGCCTGCCCGGCTTGCCTGGGCTTGGGCAACCGGATGGAGATCGACGATGATCTGGTGGTGCCGGATAAGTCCAAAAGCCTGCGTGAAGGCGCGCTTGAGCCCTGGCGCCGCGGGGGCAAGGGATACCTGATGTATTACCGGAGTTTGCTTTCCGAGCTCTCGAATGTCGAGGGATTCAGCCTGGATGTCCCGTTCAAAACCCTGCCGCTTAAAACCCGCCGGCTTATCCTGCACGGCGGTGACGTGGAGGTCTGGGGCAAACCGTATGAAGGCATTATCCCTCATCTGGAGCGGCTGTTCCATCAGACGGACAGCGAGTTTTTAAAGGAAGAGATAAACAAGTACATGAGCAATCAGCCCTGTCCGGTCTGCCACGGAGCCCGGCTGAAGCCCGAGACACTGGCCGTGAAGATCGGCAACAGATCCATTTATGATGTCTCTCTGCTTTCCGTGGAAAAGGCATACCAATTTTTTACGGCCCTGACCCTGACCGAGCGGCAGCAGCTTATTGCGCATCAGGTGCTTAAGGAGATCAGGCAGAGGCTGGAGTTTCTGCTGAACGTGGGCCTGGGCTATCTGACTCTGGACCGGCAGAGCGGAACACTTTCCGGCGGCGAGGCCCAGCGGATCCGGCTGGCGACCCAGATCGGATCCCGGCTGACCGGCGTGGTCTATATTCTGGATGAGCCGAGTATCGGGCTGCACCAGCGGGATAATGACAAACTTCTGAATACCCTGAAGGTGCTGCGCGATCTGGGCAACACCCTGATTGTTGTCGAGCATGATGAGGCTACGATCCGGGCCGCGGATTATATCGTGGATCTGGGCCCGGGCGCGGGCCGGGAAGGCGGAAAGATCGTGTGCGAGGGGACCTTGAAACAGGTCCTTAAGTGTCCGGATTCGCTTACTGCCGATTATCTGACTGAACGGCTGAAGATCGTACCCGATTTTCAGCGTCGGGATTACGCCGGCCGGAAGAAACTGGAGATCCGGGGCGCGGCTGAGCATAATCTGAAAAACGTCGATATCTCGATCCCGCTCGGGATCTTTGTCTGCGTGACCGGGGTTTCCGGGTCAGGCAAGTCCACCCTGGTCGATGATATCCTTTACCGTTCTCTGGCTAAAAAGTTCTATCATTCCCGTCAGCGGCCTGGAAAACACCGGGAGCTTAAGGGGATCGCGAACATCGACAAGGTGATTGTGATCGATCAGTCGCCCATCGGCCGGACGCCGCGTTCTAATCCCGCCACCTATACCGGGCTGTTCTCGCCGATCCGTGACTTTTTCGCGCAGCTGCCGGAGGCGAAGGTGCGAGGGTATAAACCCGGCCGGTTCAGTTTTAACGTCAAAGGCGGCCGGTGCGAGGCCTGCCAGGGGGAAGGCATTAAGAAGATCGAGATGCATTTTCTGCCGGACATCTATGTTCCCTGTGAGGTGTGCAAAGGCCGCCGGTTTAACGAACAGACCCTGGAGGTCAGGTACAAGGGGAAAAATATCGCTGATGTCCTGGAGATGATGGTGGACGACGCGGTAGACCTGTTTTCGGAGATCCCGCGGATTTATTCCAAGCTGAAGATCATTAAGGACGTGGGCCTGGGCTATATCCAGCTCGGCCAGGCGGCGACCACACTTTCCGGGGGAGAGGCCCAGCGGGTGAAACTCTCTTCCGAGCTTTCCAAGCGGGCCACCGGAAAAACCCTGTATATTCTGGATGAGCCGACGACCGGACTTCATTTTGCCGATATTGATAAACTCCTGCGGGTCCTGCATCAGCTTGTGGATTACGGGAACACGGTGCTGGTGATCGAACACAACCTGGATGTTATAAAAACCTCGGATTATATTATCGATCTGGGGCCGGAGGGCGGCGAGCATGGCGGGGAGCTGATCGCCTGTGGCAGCCCGGAAGAAGTGATGAAAAATCCGCGTTCCTATACCGGAGAATACCTTCGCCGGCATGTACGCAGACACTGATTGGCGCTTCGCGCCAAAGCTGGCCAGTTCATAAGCTCATGAATAGACTTAAGACTTAAGACTTAATGACATATCCTGAAAATGGTTGACAGAAAGGAGCCTGTCAATGAATCAAAGGATAATTCGGCAACTTTGCAGCAGAAACAGTAACGGCGTAAAAAAGATTAAAAAAATCAACCACAGAGAACACAGAGGGCACAAAGGATCCTGAGATAAAAGTAAAGTCTATTATTCCAAATTTTATACCTTTTCACTTTTTTACCCTCCGTGTTCTCGATTCTTTAAATCTTTTTCTTAAGGGTCTGTTAACTATAATAAGAGAGCTTTGAGTTTGCAGAGTTATTACAGAGATATGCAGAGAAGTAGTTATGTTTATTGATTTTGCCAATCTCCGTGAACTCTGTGTTCTCTGTGGTTAATATTCCTGTAAAACCGTAAGGTTTTCATCCCTGACAAAGATTCCTTGACATTGCAAATCATAGTTGCTAATTTAGTAATTGGATAGTTAATTCCCAGCCAGAAAACCGGAGCGAGAATAAACTGTAATGCCAAAATTGACATTGGATGAATGGGGGGGGCCAATTCATCCTTTTTTTTCTTTGTTCCGGAATCATATCTTTTTTTAACCTTATCTGTTCCAGGGAGGCATAGATGCACGCGTTTTTACTTCAGACGCTCGGATTTGTCGCTTCAGTCCTGATCGCGCTTGGCTTATATTTTAAGGTGGAGATGATCAATAAGGGCGGACCGGTGATGATCGCCATTCTGCTCTGTTCGATCTCGGCCCTGGCTATTATTCTGGAACGGTTTATCAGTATCCATAACAATCGCGTGGACACGGATAAGCTGATGGATGAGATCACCCTGGCCCTGAAGCGCAACCGGATAAAAGACGCGATGGATATCTGTGATCAGACCCCCGGGCCGACGGCGCAGATCATGAAGGCGGGGATTTCCCGTTATGACCGTGGCCGGCAGGAGATCCGGGAGGCGATCGAAGAGGCTGGATTGCAGGAAGTGCCGCGGTTGGAAAAAAATCTTGGAAGTCTGGCGACTATTGCCCATATCAGCCCGCTTCTTGGCTTATTGGGAACAGTGACCGGCATGGTTAGCACATTTCAGATAATCCAGCAGAAAGCTCAGGCCATGCACCCGGTTGACCCCTCGGTACTGGCCCAGGGTATCTGGGAGGCCCTGATCACTACGGTAGCTGGACTGATCGTTGCTATTCCCAGCTTTGTCGCTTATAATTATTTTGTCGCCAAGGTAGCAAGCCTGGTGCATGAAATGGAAGTATCCGCGGTTGATCTGGTGAATGTTCTTACCCAGAGAAAATAGCATGCAATTTCGAAAGCATCTGGAACTGGAACGCGGGCAGAAGGAAATAAACATAACACCTCTGGTAGATATGGTTTTTCTTCTGCTGATATTTTTCATGCTGACAAGCTCGTTTATCGTTACACCGGGAATTAAGGTTAATCTGCCTAAGGCTGTATCAGCGGAAGCTGTAAAAGAAGAGAATTTCAACGTCACCGTTAACAACGATAATCTGATCTACGTCGAAGGTAGTCCGGTAACCCGCCGGGAACTTAGCGAACGGCTGGAGAAAATGATCCGGGAAGACCGGCAGCAGCCGGTATTGATCAAGGCGGATAAAGAGGTGCGGTTGGGTTCAGTAGTCGAGGTTTGGGATATCTGCCGGAAAGCCGGCATCTCACAAGTCAACATCGCCACGCAGCAGGATACTCAATAGGATGTATTGGTTGTTAAAGATCCAAGGCCGGAAACGGCACCCGAAAAAGGAGGGTAAGAAGTGATTATTGAAATCGGAATCGTGGCCGGAGATATTTGGCACTATCTGGATGAGCATGGGGAAGTCAAACTTTCTCAGCTGGTAACCGGGATCGATAAACCGCGGGACCTGGTGCTCATGAGTCTCGGCTGGCTGGCCCGGGAAGGGCACGTGCGCCTGGAGGGCCAGGAAGATTATCTGATTTTTCTTCGAAAGTAATTTATTGAATTAATGATTGACGGAAAAAAGTACATAATTGTTTTTGTTACTGCTTCTTCCGAAGAGGAAGCAAAGAGTATCGCGGCTCGGCTG
>JAGYOO010000134.1 GCA_018399295.1 Candidatus Omnitrophota bacterium
GATAACGGAAAAAATAAAGTCAGTATGCCGCTCCGGAAGAAAGTTCAAACGATTCTGGGTCCCGGAAAACCAGCCCTTTCCGATAAACATGCCGGAACCGACGGCTATCTTGGATTGGTTAATGGTATATCCGGCACCCAGGGGATCCAGATCAGGATTAAGAAAAACCAGGAGCCGGTCTTTCTGATATGCCTTAAGCATCCCCCAGCCCAGAGGCAGCACCGCCAGACCGGAACCTAAAAATCCCAGCAGATGTTTTATCCTTATTCCCGCCACAAGCAGCATCGCCAGCAGCGCCGGCAGAAATACAAGCGCGGTACCAAGATCCGGCTGAAGAAATATCAGCCCCATGGGGAACATAAATAAAATAATGGGGATTACCAGCCCGCCCGCACTCTTGAGACTGCGCGGATTGTCCCCCAGATAGCGAGCCAGCGCGAGGACTGAAAATATCTTAGCGAACTCTGAAGGCTGAAATCTGATCCCGCCGATCCCAATCCAGCGCTGCGCGCCCAAAGCGGTTTTTCCCATCACCAGCACGATCAGGAGCAGAATGATATTGAGACCGTACAGAATATACGCAACACTCAGGAACGCGCGGTAATTAACCCGGGAAAAGAATACCAGGATCAGGGATCCGATGGCAATCCACACGGCCTGATTCAATAAGAAATTCTTTCCGGTATCGAGCTGTTTTTGATGACTCGCACTGTACAACGCGAGCAGCCCGGTTAAAAGCAGCGCCGTCAATATCATCGCGAAACGCCAGTCAATCTTCTTCAGAATTTCCTTCATATTCCTTCCGGATAAATTCGATTACAGCCGCGGCAATCTCCGTTGGCCGGTCTCCTCCCGAGCCTCCATGTTCGGCAACCACCGCGATACTGATCTTTTGCTCAGGAAACAGCGCGAAGCCGGAAAACCAGCCGTGAGACTCCCTTGACCCGACCTGCGCGGTTCCGGTTTTTCCATAAACCCGGATTCCCTTCACCCGGGCCTTATGCGCGGTTCCGTAAGCCTCATTCACTGCCTTTAACATGCCCAGCCGAATACTATCGAGGTTTTGATCGGATAATACCTTCTTCCCCTTCCGGGAGGAACCGGACTCCAAACGCGGATTCACTTCATAACCGCCGTTAGCCACCATTGCCGTCATCCGGCATGCCTGGAGCGGTGAGACCAGCAAAAACCCCTGACCGATAGCTAGATTAAAAGTATCACCAGGGAACCACTGCTCCTTCATCCGCGATATCTTCCATTGAGCGTCCGGAACAATTCCACTGGCCTCTCCCGGCAGCTCAATGCCCGTTGACTGGCCGAAACCGAACAGTCGGGCATACCGGCTGATTTCTTTTTCGCCCAAAATCCGCGCCGCGTGCCAAAAATAGACATTGCAGGAGGTAGCGATCGCCGTCCCCAGATCGATGTTCCCGTGTCCGCGGTGAAGCCAGCAGTGAAAAACTATTCCGCCTAAAGGATATTCTCCCCGGCACTCGAACATCGTCCCTGAAGAAATCACGTTTTGGGCCAAAGCGGCATAGGCGGTCACAATCTTGAATATCGATCCCGCGGGAAAAACCTGCAGGCAACGGTTTAATAACGGTGATCCGATATCCTTCAGCAAACGCGCCCGGCCCTTCCGGTCCTTGGCAACGGTAAAGATATTGGGATCAAAAGAAGGATTGCTGTACATCGCAATAACCGCTCCGGTATCCGCGTCCATTACCACCGCCCCGCCGGGAACCGGCCCGAATTCTTCCCGTAGCAATTCCTGCAGGCCGGCGTCGATTGTAAGCCGCAGATCCTGCCCCCGGGTAGGCGCGCGATAGCTGAGTACCTTGATAATACTGTTTCGGCCGTCGACTTCCAGCTGCATCCCACCGCTACGCCCCCTCAACCGTTCATCAAAGACCTTCTCAATACCGCTGCGCCCGATATCCTCCTCCAGACTATATCCTAATTTTTTGCCAACAGGATAGTCCTTTTCTCTCATCTTTCCTACATAACCGGTTATATGCGCACAGGACTCTTTATGGGGATAGTACCGGACCGCGCGGGGTTTGACAAAAACCCCAGGCAGAGAGAACTGGTCCTGTTCGATCAATAAGGCCTTTTCCCGGTCCAGATTCTTTGCCAGCAGAATCGGGAAAAAAGATGAATTAACACCCGTACAGTTCAGTATCAATTCTTCCGGGTCCTTATTCAGATAAGGAGCCAGTCGTCGCAGCAACGCCTGTTTCTCATCCGATTTTTCCGGAAGCGTTGCCACAACGTCAAACACTAACCGATTATCGATCAACAGCCGTCCGCGGCTATCGTATACCTTTCCGCGCGAGGCCTCTTCCGGAACGAGCCGGATGCGGTTATTTTCGCTCTTTGAAAAATAGTACTGCCCCCGGATTATCTGGAGGTAAAACAGGTCAGCTAATAACACAGCGAAGAACAGAAAAATAACCGCGCGTAACACCCGGATTCTCATATCGTAGTGATCCGGGCCACGACTTTTCTCTCGATAAAGTCGAACAGCAGCAGGTTAACGATGGTAGTATACAAAGCGGCGATCAGGACAATCGAGACTGCCCGACCGGGCGACGGCAGACGGTGAATCTGACCGGCGATAAGATAATACATGGTCATCGCCAGGAGAGTCCCGGTAACCGCCAGGATGATCTTCGCGAACAGATTCCCGGCATACACCCTGTCTTTAAACATCCCGGAAAGAAGACCGACCATGCCGTAACAAAACACATTAACACCCACAATTCCCGCGCTGAGTGAATCAACCGCCAGCCCCAGCAGCATTCCGCAGATGATCCCGGCCCGACTGCCCTGATGCACCGCGTAGAATATCACCAGCAACAGGATCAGATCCGGTTTTACACCCATCAGACTTAACCGGTCCGGAAACGAGGCCTGAACAATGAGCGCCGCCAGAACAATCAGGGAGAAGCGGAAGGAACGGAACCTGAGTTTATACATAGCACCTCCTCCAAACCTTTGAAATCAGCGGTCGGTTTGACAATACAGCTCTTGTAAATACCGCCTCTTTCCACCCGGATGCTTTCAATAGTCCCGATCACCAGCCCCTTGGGATAGACTCCGCCCATCCCGGCCGTAACCACCCGGTCTCCCAGCTGCACGTCCGATTCCAGAGGCAAATACTTCAACCGGCAAACACCCTTTCCGATACCTTCCAGGATACCATCCACCCGACTCCGCTGGACAAGAACGACTACCCGGGAATTGACATCACTGATAAGCAGAACTTTTGCCGAACGCGGTGTAACCTCGATTATCTTACCGATAATTCCGGAATAGGTCATGACCGGCTGATTGATCTCCAGCCCATGTTTCCTTCCCCGGTTGATTATCAGGCTTCCCAGCCAATTCGAAGGTTCCTTACCGATAACCCTGGCAGCGGTGAATTCCGGCGCATCGATCTTATTCAGTTCCAGCAGCTTTAGCAGCCGCTCGTTTTCCAGACGGAACTCTTCCGTCCGGTTCAGTTCAAACTTAAGACGATCAAGTTCTTCCTTAAGCGAGTTGTAATCCCGCAGCATAAAAAAAAGATTCGGCACATTGTTTTTCAGCCCGCTAACACTGTGAACAAGCGTCAAAGGAAGATGGAAGACCGGAAGTAATATCCGCTTAAGAAAAAGAAGCCGGAACGGGGGGATGCTCAAGACAATGACCGCCGTTAACACTAAAGCCAGAACGGCGAATGACGGTTTATTTCTCTTAACCACGCTCAGGGGCGTTAGAGCTCAGGCTTCTGGCAAACTTACGATTCTGGCTGATCTCATTCAGATACCGGCCGGTTCCCAGAGCTACGGCAGTAAGTGAATCTTCCGCCACCCGCACCGGCAATCCGGTCTCATCGTGAATAAGACTGTCCATGCCGCGCAGCAGTGATCCGCCTCCGACAAGCACCACGCCCTGTTCGACCAGATCGGCGGAAAGTTCCGGCGGCGCCTTTTCCAGAATTACCCGAACCGATTCAACAATCGATCCGATCGGTTCGGATAATGCTTCCCGGATCTCCTGTGATGTGATTCGGACGGTTTTGGGAAGACCGGCGATAAGATCGCGCCCTCTTATTTCCATACTAATCTCTTCTTCCATGGGATAGGCTGAACCTACTTTGATTTTTATCTCTTCCGCGGTTCTTTCTCCCACCATCAGATTATAAGCCCGTTTCAGATGCTGAATAATCGCCGCATCCATTTCGTCGCCTCCGATCCGGAGACTGCGGGCGCAGACTATGCCCCCAAGAGAGATGATCGCGATTTCAGTCGTACCGCCGCCGATGTCCACAACCATATTCCCGATCGGCTCGTCAACCGGCATGCCGACTCCGATCGCGGCCGCCTTGGGTTCTTCAATCAGATGCACTTCCCGGGCGCCGGCACGTTCAGCGGAATCAATAACCGCGCGCTTTTCGACTTCCGTTATCCCGGAGGGAACGGCAATCACGATCAACGGTTTTACAAACCGCCGACGGTTATGGACCTTGGAAATAAAATATCGAAGCATGCGTTCACTAATCTCAAAGTCAGCGATTACTCCGTCCTTCATCGGACGAATGGCCACAATATTTCCCGGGGTTCGTCCCAGCATTCTCTTGGCCTCTTCTCCCACGGCAAGCACCTGGGAAGTCCCTTTCCGGATTGCCACCACCGAAGGTTCACAAAGCACAATCCCTTCACCTCGCACATAAACAAGTGTATTCGCTGTTCCCAGATCAATACCGATATCGAACGAAAGAAATGATCGAATTGTCTTAATATATGATTTTATCCGTTCCAAACTGCTGTTAGCCATTTTTCCCCTTCCTTTTTGACAGTACGGGAATATAAAAAACAATTTAACTATAACATAACGCAAATGTTGTGTCAATCAGTCCGGAATCCGGGTATTTCCCGAATCTGACCGAAATCCGTTTGGCGTTTATCCT
>JAGYOO010000135.1 GCA_018399295.1 Candidatus Omnitrophota bacterium
GGCTTAAGGAAGAAGCGCTGCTAAGCCTGGCCGGGATTGAGGGGGTGTATGTGCCCCGATTTTATGAAAGAGCTGAACGAACGACAGCGCGGGTGCCCGAAGTGGTTAGAAAAAGAACTGTGGATAATCTGGAAGAAGCACCGTTTCCCGTCAGTCCTCTGGTTCCGTTTCTCGAGGCGGTGCATGATAGAATAACCGTGGAGATAATGCGCGGCTGCCCGAACCGCTGCTATTTTTGTCAGGCCGGGTTCGCGACCGGACCGGTACGGTTCCGTTCGGCCGGCCGGGTATTGAAACTGACGGAAGAAAGTTATCGAAATACCGGCTATGATAAGATTTCTTTTTGTTCGCTTTCTACCGGAGACTATCCGGATTTAAGGGAACTGCTTACCAGTCTGTCTCCGATGTGCCGGGAGAAGGGGCTGGGAGTTTCCCTGCCGTCATTGCGGGTGGATACGGATTTTCTGGAGACACTGTCTTTGCTGGGAGACCTGAAAAAAAGCGGTCTTACCTTTGCTCCTGAAGCCGGTTCGGAACGTCTGCGGAAGGTGATCAATAAGAATATTGACATGGGAAAGCTGAAGGCCTGTGTTCGCGCGGCCTATGAAAAGGGATGGAAGAAGGTTAAGCTTTATTTTATGATCGGTCTTCCCTCCGAAACGGACGAAGACGTGCAAGCGATTGTTGATCTGGCCCGGGAGTTTTCCGACCTTCGCCGGTCGGCGGGAATGGGGCCGGGGCGGGTAAGCGTATCTGTGGGAAATTTCGTGCCTAAGTCTCATACTCCATTTCAATGGATGGGGATGGATGAGCGGGGAGAATTGAGCCGCAAGCAGGCGTTGATCCGTCGCGGCTTGCGTGAAAAGCGGTTTGAGTTAAGTTTTACCGATCCGTCCGTGAGTTTTCTTGAGGCCTATCTTGCCCGGGGCGGACGCGCGGCAGCGGAAGTGGTGAGAGAGGCCTTTTCCCGCGGCAGCCGTTTTGATTCCTGGAGCGAGCACTTTGATTTTAGTAAATGGGAACAGGCCTTTGCGCGGGATCCGCGGGCTTCGGAAGAGCAGGTGAACAGGTCCCGCAAGGGAGAGAGTCTGCCGTGGGAGCATATTCATGCCGGAGCGGATCTTTCGGCTTTAAAAAAGTGCGTAGAAACATTGCCGGAAGGCCTTGCGGATTTTCGTAACTCTGTTGAATAGGGAAAACAGGCTTGCGAGGCTTTTTGACTTTACGTAAGTTGTATGGTATAGTAACTTATAGAGAAAGAAACGGAATTCGATCTTATGAGGTTAACGGATTTTCTGCTTAAATCCCGACTTCCAGTCGGGCCTTATTCTGTTCCCCTGTCGCGGGATTCTTCCGGCGACCGTGGCATTCCTTTCGAGATTCGGTTTATTCTCTCAGTTTTTTCCAGAGTATCCTGTCCTGAATATCTAAGAGGTGAAGTATGAATGAAGTCGTAAAAGTACTCCTTGTCGATGATGAGATAGATTTCATCAATATGATGCAGTATTGGCTGAGACAGCGGGGATTTGAGGTGGACACACTTTACAGCGGGGAGGAGGCAGTCGGGCTGGTTAAGCAAAACAACTATCATATTATGTTTCTGGATCTCAAACTGCCCGGTATAAACGGTATTGAGGTTCTCAGAGGTATCCGGGAGTTCAGTAATATTCCGGTAATCATCTTCAGCGCTTATGGCAGTACCGATATTCTGAAAGAGGCGACTTCTCTCGGTATTTCAGGGTTTTTCGCGAAGGAACGCGGGTTTGAAGAGGCGGCTAAGCTGATTCAGACCGCTCTCCGGTTGCACAAAGGGTTAAGTGAACAGGAAGGAGGGCATATTCAAGATGGAGCATAACATGTCTCAGCTGATTGAGATTCTTCTGGAAAAGGGCGGTTCCGATCTGCATCTTAGTGCCAATTTCCCGCCCAGTATCCGGGTGGATGAGAAGATAACACCTATTGCTGAGCAGCCGCTTAGCGGGGAAGATGTGAAAGAACTTATTTATAGCCTCCTTGAGCCGGCGGAGATCGAAAAATTCGAACGGAATAAAGAACTTGACCGGTCTTTTGAGATTGAGAATGTGAGTCGGTTTCGGATGAACGTATTTTTCCAGCGTGGGTACGTCGGAACAGCGATCCGCGTTATTCCGTTTAAAATCATGTCTTTTGACGAATGCGGCCTGCCGGGAAAGGTAGTTACCAGCCTTTCCCGCAAGCCTAAAGGACTGGTGCTGGTTACCGGTGCTACCGGGTCCGGAAAATCAACCACCCTGGCCTCGATCATTGACAAGATCAACGCGGAGCGTTCCGCGCATATTATTACTGTTGAAGATCCGATTGAATTTGTGCATCAGAATAAGAAGTGTATAGTCGATCAGCGTGAGGTCGGACAGGATACGACCTCGTTCGGTCAGGCCTTAAAGCACGTCCTGCGGCAGGATCCGGACGTGATCCTGGTCGGTGAGATGCGCGATCTGGAAACCATTGAGGCCGCGCTCACGATCGCTGAGACCGGTCACCTGGTCTTCGCGACCCTGCATACCTCAGACGCGGTGCAGACTATTAACCGGGTTATCGATGTATTCCCTTCGCATCAGCAGCAGCAGGTCCGGACCCAGCTCTCATTTGTTCTTCTTGGAATTATTTCTCAGCAGCTTATTCCCCGGATCGGCGGATCGGGCCGAACGCTTTGCTGCGAGGTGATGCTGGCTAATGCCGCGGTCCGTAGCATGGTGCGGGAACAAAAGGTGCATCAGATATATTCGATTATCCAGACCGGGCAGCAGGATGGGATGCGTACTATGAATCAGTCTATTTACGAACTTTACACGCGCAAGGAGATATCCTATGATTCGGCCTTGTCCCGGTCTACTGATCCGGATGATCTTGTGCGTCTGTTTAAAAGATAATCAAAAGGAAGATATTTTTGAGAAAACCGCGACCTAAGCAGTTGGGTGAATTGCTCATCGAAAAAGAGATAATTACTCCTGAACAGTTGCAGCAGGCGCTGCAGCTGCAGATGCAGGAAGGGGGGCTTATCGGCCAGATCCTGGTGAAGCTTAAGTGCGCGACCCAGGAGCAGATTGATGAGTGTGTCTATGAGCAGTCCATTACCCTGGGCCTGGAAAATTCACTTGTTGAGATGGGAATGCTGAGCCCGGAACAGGTGGAACTGGCCTCGGAAAAGGGGCGCGAGAGCTCGTTGACCCAGGCGGTTGTTGATCTGGGCTTTCTTAACGAAGAGGATATTGTCGGCGCACTGGTAACGCAATATAACTTTCCTTTTCTGGAATTAAAAAATTATACCATCGAAAAGAATGTCGTGAAGCTGGTTCCGCAGGAACTGGCGCGAAAATACTGTTTTATTCCAATTGATAAGCTGGGAGATATCCTGACCGTAGCCGCGGCTGACCCTCTTAATCCGGTGTTGCTGAAAACCATCAAAAAAGAGACCGGGCTTAATGTGGAATTTTTTGTGGCTACGTTTTCTGAGATCAAGGAGGCAATTGCCCAGTACTACTCCTAAAGGAGAGGGAGAATGATTCCCAGTGTCAGAGATAAGATGATAAAGGTCCTGACCGCTTCCGGCTTTCTTTCTCCCGGACAGTTGGAAGAGGCTCTTAGTATTCAAAGGCAGAACGGCCGGCCCCTGAGTGAGGTTTTGACCTGCCAGGGATTTGTCAGCCCCCGAGATCTTGTGCTGGTTCTGAGCCAGAGCCTGCATATCCCCCCGATAAATCTTTCCCGGGTTTCCATTAATGCGGAAACCGCCCGGATCATCCCGCGCGATATTGCCAAACGGTATAAGGTTGTGGCGGTTGCTCGGATGGGTAAAATGCTTACTATTGCCATGGTTGATCCGCTCAATGTGCTGGCCATTGATGAATTGAAGGTGCTGACGAATTATCAGTTGAAGGTCGTGGTGGCCAGTGAAGAACAGATAATGAAGGCTATTGAGACCTTTTATGATTCGGGAAACGAGCAGATGCAGGGACTGATTGACAATGTCAAGGGGATGGATCTGGAAATCTTCTCGGATAAGGAGACCGCGCAGACCGAGTCGAAACAGAGACAGCAGAATATAAGTGCTGTTGAAGACGCTCCAGTCGTCCGGGCGACCAATATGCTGCTGGTAGAGGCGATTAAGCAGAGGGCCAGTGATGTGTTGATCGAACCTCAGGAGAAGAGACTGCGGATCCGGTACCGGATTGACGGGATGCTCCGGGATATCCCCGGTCCGCCTAAATCCATGCACGAGGCGATAATCTCCCGGATAAAGGTTATGTCAGTTTTGAACATCGCTGAACACCGGCTGCCGCAGGACGGACGGTTCAAGCTTCAGATTAATCGGCGCGAGGTGGATTTCCGGGTATCAATCATGCCAACGAGCCATGGAGAAAAGGTAGCCTTGCGGATTTTGGACAAAGGTACGGTTGTGCTGGATGTGGAAACCGTGGGGCTTGAGCCCGAACCTTTGCAGAAGGTAAAGGATATCTGTATGGAACCGCATGGGATGATTCTTGTCTGCGGTCCGACCGGCAGCGGCAAATCCACTACGCTTTATTCAATGTTGAAGTACGTGGATGACCCGCAGAAGAATCTCGTGACCGCGGAGGATCCGGTGGAGTATCAGTTGCATGGTATAAATCAGGTTAGTATCAGGCCTGAGGTAGGGCTTACTTTTGCCGGATGTCTTCGGTCTTTTCTCCGTCAGGATCCGGACATTATCATGGTCGGAGAGATTCGTGACCCGGAGACGCTTGATATCTCGATAAAGGCTGCTCTTACCGGTCATCTGGTATTCAGCACCTTGCATACGACTGAGGCTGCCGGCGCGGTAACGAGGATGGTTAATATGGGAATCGAGCCGTTTCTCATCAGTTCCTCCTGTCTGATGGTTTGCGCCCAGCGGCTGATCCGCAAGATCTGTT
>JAGYOO010000136.1 GCA_018399295.1 Candidatus Omnitrophota bacterium
CCCCGTTTTCCAGCAAAGTCCCCAGAGTGCGCGCGAACCGGCTGCTTTGCAACCGGGTATCGATCTCCCGGATCAACGGCAGTTTCAGCCTCCACCGGTCTATTTTCAGGCGCCCGGTCTCAGTCCGGAAAAATCGGGACACAAAGATGAAAGCCGCAAAACCGGACAGCAGCAGTACCGGCCAGAACTTTCCGGAAAAAGAGCTCAACGCGATCAGCCCCCGGGTCAAGAGAGGGAGACTCTGTCCAAAGTCTTCAAACAGCACGATAAACCGCGGCAAAACAAATGTGATCAGGATAAACAGGGTAAGCGCTCCGACAATACTGAGAAGGATCGGGTAAGCCAGAGCCGAACGGATCTTGGCGGAAAAGGAAAGTTCGTTTTCTTTTAAATCGGCGAGTTTGGTAAGGGCCTCGGGCAGGGTTCCGCTGGTCTCCGCGGCCCGCACCATATTTATCTCCATACTTCCAAAAACCCGTTTATGAACGGAAAGCGCGTCGGAAAGGCAATCCCCCCTCTGGATCCTCTCCCTCAGGTCTTCCACAACCGGCTTCAACCGTGAATTCGAATTTTGACTGCTGATATTCGTTAGCGCCCGGATCAAGGGCAATCCAGCCTCGAGAAGATTGGAGATTTGCCGAAAAAAGATATAAACCTCTCCGCTGCCTGCCGCGCTTTTAAGAAACCGGCGGGAAACAGCCTTCCCCTGAACGCGGACAAACACGGGAAACAGCTCCATCTGACGCAGCTTGCTTACCGCGGCCCTTTCGTTCTCCGCCTCAATAACACCGGTCTTAAACATCCCCGGGCTTGACTTTGCCTTATAAATAAATTCGGGCATGATCACTCCTTTGATCAGAATCTTCGCCGTCCCTGCTGCGGTTCAAACTATATTATAACCTTTTCCCGAACAACGAAACAAGCAGTCTTATACGATTATATCTTCCTGGGTCACCCGGATCACCTCTTCCGGCGTCGTCTGTCCCTGCAATATCTTTTCCCAGCCGGACTGCCGCAGGGTCTTCAGCCCGGAACCCAGAGCCTTTTGTTTTATAATATTCGCCGGAGTATGATTCATGATCAGTTCCTGGATCGAATCGTTTACGTCCAGGACTTCGAAAATAGCCGTTCGCCCCAGATAACCGGTGAACTTACATTGTTCACAACCTTCTCCTTTAAAAAAGACAGCCCCGGCCTCCGGTCCCTGCCCCAGTTCCTGAAGCAGTTCCGGATGCGGTTTAAATTCATGCTTGCAATTGGCACAGATGACCCGGACCAGACGCTGGGCAATTACACAGTTAAGGGAACTTGAGACCAGATAAGGCTCAATTCCCATATCGAGAAGGCGGGTGACCGCTCCGGCGGCATCGTTGGTATGAAGAGTCGAAAAAACAAGATGCCCCGTAAGCGCGGTACGGATCGCCAGTTCAGCGGTCTCCAGGTCTCGGATCTCACCAACCATCATGATGTCCGGATCATGGCGAAGCATGGACCGCAGGCCATTGGCAAAGGTGAGCTGGATTTTCGGATGAACCTGGACCTGAGTTATCCCGGGCAGCTGGTATTCAATCGGATCCTCAATGGTAATTATCTTCCGCTCCGCGGAGCTGATCCGGTTCAGACAGCTGTAAAGGGTTGTCGTCTTACCGCTGCCCGTTGGTCCGGTTACCAGAATAATCCCGTGCGGCCGTTTGATCATCTGATTCAAAATCTTCAGCCCGTGATCATCAAGCCCCAGCTGCTCCATACGGAAAAACACCTGGCGTCGCGACAGAATCCGGATCTCCACGCTTTCCCCCATCGGAGTCGGCAGGATCGAGACCCGCAGATCATAATCTTCTCCGGAAATGCGCACCCGGATTCGTCCATCCTGCGGCAGCCGTTTCTCCGCGATATCCAGTTCAGACATAATCTTCAGACGAATGATAAGTGCTGATTTAAAATGATGAATAGTTGCCGGTACCGGCACATCATACAACAGCCCGTCAATGCGATAACGCACCCGGAGATTATCTTCGGATGGTTCGATATGAATATCAGTAGCCCGTTCCTTGATCGCCTGGTGGATTATCTGATCAATAAATTTAATAACCGAGGGATTTTCAGTCTCAGTCGACGCCTCCGTCTCCGTCTCCGGCGGACCGAGAACTTCAAGATGATGCCGGTCATCGACCATCCGGGCCATGGTCTCGGCCCCGACGCCGTAATATTTTTTTATTCCCTCACTGATATCCTCGGCGCTCATCAGGGAAAGCTTTATCGGACGTTTAAGCATCAACCTGATCTCATCAATCGAGTAAAGATCAAGAGGATCGTTCACGGCGATATTCAGGTTCCCATCGCTTTCATTAAGCGGAAGAAAGTTATAATGCGTGACGAATCGCACCGGAATAAGTTCAATAGTATCCAGGTCGATCGGGGCGCTGGAAAGTCTGAGAAACGGAAGATGCATCGATTCAGCAAGGGTCTTAAGGATATCTTCCTCCGATACCAGCCGGCCTTGAACAAGTTCCTCCCCTAACCGAAGATGGGAGGTCTTCTGCCGGGCCAGGGCAGTATTCAATTGTTCTTTTGTTATCAGCTTCTTCCCGACAAGCAGATCGCCAAGGCGGTTATATTCACTCATTTTCTTTCCCTGAGGGTCTGCCGGCTTACGGCCTCGGCAAACTCCTTCAACCGCTGATACATCATCCGGCCGGAGTTTTGGCGGATAATATCAATTATCGCGCTGCCGATAATAACCCCATCGGCAAAATCAGTCACCTCTTGGACGTGCTTTGGCAGTGAAACTCCAAACCCGACATATACCGGCTTATCGGTCAGTCTCTTAACCTGTCCGACTTTTTCTTTCAGCCCCACCGAAAGCGCGCCCCGGACTCCGGTCACTCCGGCCAGTGACACATAATAAACAAATCCGGTAGTAGCCTTGACTATCTCCTTTATACGAACTGTCCGCGAAAGCGGCGAGACCAGAAAGGTCAGACTTAATCCTTCCGCGTCAGCGCTTTTTCTAAGTTGTCCGGATTCCTCAGGCGGAAGATCGGGAATGATCAGGCCGTCTAAACCAGCGGAACGGGCCTGGCGGCAAAAACGCTTTACCCCGAACCGAAACAGAGGATTATAATAACTCATCATGATCAGCGGCTGAGTCAGATTCCGATCACGCAAGTCTTTCACCAGATCGAGAAATCGCAACACGCTCATTCCGCCTTTAAGAGCAACGCTGGAGGCCTCCTGAATTAACGGACCATCGGCTACAGGATCGGAAAAAGGCATTCCCAGTTCGATCATATCCGCGCCCGCCTCAGCCAGCACCTGGACCAATTTTCGCGTCACTGTCTGATCCGGATACCCGGCGGTAATATACGGAACAAATGCCTTTTTGTTTTTTGCTGCCAAATGCCCGAATGTCTGATGGATACGATTTTTCATTATCTTCCCCCTTGCTGTGATTGGCTTAGGGGCATATATTCGGAAATTATATCCATGTCCTTGTCCCCCCGTCCGGAGAGACAGAGAACACCCATGCTCTTTTTTTTGATATCTCTGTTTTTTTTCATGAGGTAAGCCAGAGCGTGCGCGGACTCCAGAGCCGGGATAATCCCTTCCAGTTCTGAAAGCAGTTTTACCGCCTTGAGCGCCTCGCCGTCGGTAACTGAATAATAACGAGCCCGGCTTATCTGTTTCAGATGCGCATGCTCCGGACCAACCCCGGGATAATCAAGCCCGGCCGAGACCGAATGGGCAATATTTATCTGACCGTCGAAATTCTGCAAAAGAAAACTTTTGCTGCCATGGAGAACCCCGGTCCGGCCGCGTACCAAAGTAGCGGCGTGCCGCGAGGTGGACAATCCTTCGCCCGCTGCCTCTACTCCGAACAAGCTGACCTTCCGGTCCTTTAAAAACGGATAGAACAGACCAATGGAATTACTCCCTCCACCGACACAGGCGATTAAAAAATCCGGCAACCGACCTTCCTGATTCCTTATCTGACGCCTGACCTCCTGTCCGATTACGACCTGAAAGTCACGAACCATCATCGGGAACGGATGCGGCCCCACGACTGAACCGATTATATAATGTGTTCGGCCGGCAGTAGCCACCCAATCCCGCATTGCCTCATTCGTAGCGTCCTTCAATGTCCGGCTGCCGCTACGCACACAGCTGACTTTGGCTCCAAACAGCCTCATCCGGAGCACATTCAAACGCTGCCGGCGCATATCCTCTTCTCCCATGTATATCTCACACTCCAGCCCAAATAAGGCGCAAACCGCGGCCGTTGCCACTCCATGCTGGCCGGCCCCGGTCTCGGCAATTATCCGCTTTTTCCCCATCCGCTTTGCCAGCAGGGCCTGACCAAGAGTATTATTGATCTTGTGGGCGCCGGTATGCAGCAGATCCTCCCGTTTCAGATACAGCTTCAGTCCAAGATGATTGCTCAGCCTTTGTGCTAAATACAGTTTAGTGGGCCGGCCGGCAAACTCCCGCAGGTAATAGCCATATTCACGACGAAACGCAGGGTCTTTTTTCACCTCGCGGTAGGCAAGGTCAAGCTCGGTCAACGCTGGCATCAGGGTTTCCGGCACATATCTTCCGCCGTACTCCCCGAAATAGCCTTTATTATCTGGCAAATTCATTATTTCAATTCCTTGACAAACGAGTCTTTTATTCCGGACTTCTCCTGAAAACCTTCCCGAAAATCAGCGGCTTCATTATACGAGGCAAAGGTTCCGACATTCACTTTATAGTAAGGGTCACGATTATTACTGCCACGGTAAAGGGTCTGAACTATGACCGGAAAGCCCTTCTGTTCCAGCTGACGCACGAATCGCTTTGCCGCTCCTTCATTCGAATACTCTCCGACCTGAAGTGTGTAGCGGCCGGCGGCCGCGACATTGGACACCGGCGGTTCGGAAACCG
>JAGYOO010000137.1 GCA_018399295.1 Candidatus Omnitrophota bacterium
GGGTCAGGGTGATCACCCACACGATACATGGCTGGAGTTTTAATGACTGGCAGAGTTTTCCGGTAAGGCAGGCGTATGTTTTCCTGGAAAAAATAACGGCCCGGATTACTGACCGGCTTATCGCGGTTTCTGAGAGTGATATCGTCAAGGGGTTGCGTCAGGGCATTGGCAGGCGGGAAAAGTATTCACTTATCCGCTATGGGATTGAACCGCAGCCGACCGGCCAGAGTGAACGCCTGGGTTCCCGGGTAAGACGGGGGCGAAGGCTCGTGGGTATGATCGCCTGCCTGAAGCCGCAGAAACGGCCGGAGGATTTTTTTCAGGCCGCACGGTTGATTACCCACAGACAAAAAGATGTCATATTTTTAAACTGCGGGGAAGGAATCCTGCGGCCACGGCTTAGCGCGTATATTAAGGAAGCCGGCCTGACAGGAAAGGCCCGGCTGCTGGGGTGGCGTCGGGATGTCCCTGAATTTTTGTCGCGTTGTGAAGTCGTGGTCCTTACCTCCCGCTGGGAAGGGTTGCCGGTTGTTTTGTTGGAGGCCCTGGCCCAGGGGTGTCCGGTAGTGGCCTATGCCGTGGATGGGGTGCCGGAGGTTATCCGAAACGGAGAAACCGGCTTTCTGGTCAAACCCGGAGACTGGCGTGGGCTGGCCGAAAAAATAGAACTGCTGTTAAGTGATTCCGCGCTGCGCAGCCGGCTGGGGCGCCGGGGGCGGGAGTGGCTGGCCAAGTCCCCGTTCCAGAAAGAATTGATGATAAGGCAGTTAAATTCTCTGTATCCGGAGATTCTCCGGCACAAACAGGAGAGATATGAACAGCGTCAGGAGCGGCGGGATAGGGCGGCGGTTAGGTCGACTTAAAGACAGCCGCCGGATAATTCTGGGGCTTAGCGTGGGTAAGCTTAAGGCCCGTTATTCCGAGGCCGGACTTGGAATTTGGGTGGCGGTTCTTAATCCGCTGCTGGTAATGCTTGCGATCTCGTTCGTGTTCACTCAGGTTATCCGCATTGAAATGGAGCGGTTCCCTCTGTTCGCCCTGTCCGGGATATTTCCCTGGATGTTTTTTTCCGGAGCCCTGACCTCGTCCGTATTTTCTCTGGCCTCACGCAGCGCGTTGTTAAGTCAGTTCAACTTTCCCCGGGAGATCGTGCCCCTGTCAGCGATTCTGACTGAGTTTTTCAGTTTTTTGGCAGCCTGGCTTATCCTTTACCCGTTGTTTGTGTTTTTTCAGCCCGCGGCGCTGCTCCTGTTCCCGGTGTTTGTGCTGACGCTGTTGCTGATGCTGCTGTTTGTCAGTGGTCTCGGGCTCATGTTTTCCGTGGGAAATGTGTTTGCTCCGGATTTGGGACAGCTCCTGGGCGTGTTTATGATGTTCTGGTTCTGGGTGACTCCGGTGTTTTATACGCTGGAGATGGTTCCCCGTAATTTTCGCTGGATTCCCTGGCTGAACCCGCTGACTCCGTTCACGATTTTATTTCAGGAGATTTTATTTTACGCCCGAGCCCCCTCTGTCTGGCTGCTGACAGCGGCCGGGGGCTGGACTCTGGCGAGCGTGGTCTGCAGTCTGGTTGTTTTTGACCGGGTGGAGTCGGAGCTGTTGAAGAGAATCTAGGAGAAGACATAAAATGATCGAGTTTAAAAACGTCTGGCTGATGCATCGAATCTCCTTTCTCCTCCGGCATCGGCTTGAATGGGAAAATTTTTGGGCGGTCAAAGACGTCGGGTTTCGAATTATTCCCGGAGAGACAGTGGGCATAATCGGGGAAAACGGGGCGGGAAAAACCACAGTTCTTAAGCTTATCGCCGGTTTGCTTTCACCTGATCGCGGTGAGGTCCGGGTCAATGCTTCAGTAAGCGGGCTGTTGGGGCTGGGTGCGGGTGTGCAGCCGGAGCTCAGCGGCCGGGAAAATATTTTTGCCTGCGCGGCTATTTACGGAATGCCGCGCGAGGCAATCGAACCGCGCTGTGAGGAGATCTGCCGGTTTGCCGGGCTGGGCAAGTTTATCGACGCGCCGGTTAAATGCTACTCTTCGGGGATGTTTATCCGGCTGGCCTTTTCTTTGGCCGCGCACATGGATCCGGAGATTTTCCTTGTGGATGATACCTTGACTGTGGGAGACGAATATTTTCAGAAGAAGTGCCTGGACAAGCTTCTGGAATTCCGGGAACAGGGAAAAACCATGGTGATCGTTTCGCATGATATTAATGTCCTGCGCCGGTTTACGCGTCGTGTAATCCTGCTTAAAGAGGGGCGGCTGGTGCGCGATGGTGATATCGATTTTGTTTCCCGGCTTTATTCGCAGACCTTGAGCAGCCGGGGCGGGTCGCGGGTTTTTGAGTGCGGGGATGTCACCTGTATTTTTAACAGCGGTCGGCTTTTCCTTAATCGCAAGGAGGTTCCCTTTACCGCGGGTGGAGGAATTCATGCCGCGATTCAGGTGGGTGATAATTGGTACGGGCCGGAGGAGGCAGCCTGGCAGCTGCAGCCGGAGGCGAATGGAGCGATTCGGGCGGAAGGGCATTTTTTCCGTCAGGGCCTGATTCAGGTCTGGCGGATGAAGCCGGGAGAAGGCGGGTCTATTGAAATGCAGATCGAGCTGCGGGCGGAAGATCCCTCTCTTTTGCTGGAAGGGCGGTTTAATCTAATGCTCTCGGAGGAGTACAGCAATTGGTTTACCGTGACGGAAGCGGGCAGCTTCGGAGAGTTCGGGCCAGGGCAGGCCCGCTGGCATTCATACCTGAGGGAGCGCACGCAGGGGCGGGGGCTGGCCGCGACCGGCGGCGACGGGGTACCGGTGATTCTGGTTGAGGCAGGATCCGGGCCAGCTCCCGAGATCGGTGTTTATGATACTGATTCCCGTGTCCGCGGCCGGGTCCTTCAGTTTAAATTTGTCCGACAGAAGAACGCTGTCGGGCGAATGTTCTCGGGTACGATTCACTTTGATCGCAAGGATTGGAAGGAAAAGCTGGAGGATTTAAAAGAGGAGCTGCGCGCGGATGACTTGAGCGTTTTGGCTGATCAGGATGGATTCCAGCTTATGTGGCAGCGCCGGCCGGTATTAACCCGGAGCCTAACATTTCATTATGATCTGAATGGCCGGCGGGCAGAGCCGGACAATCTGAACCGGGAGGTCCGCCGGGAGCCGGATAGTCTTATTTATGTAACCGCGTGGCCCGGCTTGCCCCTGCGACAGGTTGTTCGCTGGCGGCGGGGAGGGAAGAATAAACTCGCTCTTTTTGTTGAGCTGGAAGTCGAGGAAGAAGTCGAGTTGACGGAGATGTTCGCGCAGTTTATGTTCAAGGAGCAGTATGCCCTGGCGGAGACGGTCCTGGGGAAAATAGAGCTTCCGGAGTTTATGGCTGAGGAGCGGGATGTGCTGCAGCGATGTCTGATCGAGGGAGAGATCCGGCTGCGAGCTCCGGGGAAAGACCTTCCCGTTGTGACCGTGACCTTTTCTCCGCAGCTGGAAAATTTTGCCAAGATCTTTAATTCCGACCGCTATTACCGTAGCCGGATTCTGCGAATCGGCCGACTTCAGCCGGAAGATGGCCAGCATTTGGCGGCAGGGACATACCCCTGCTTTCAAATGGAGATAACCATGGAAGATGACAGCCGGCGAATGACGGCAGACCGGGCGGAATTATTATCTTCCAAAGATCTGGGGATAATCATTTCTCCGGGCAGCGGCGAGCTCCGGCAGGCGAAACTTTCTTTGACAAAAAAAATGGCTTTTTATACCGCCTTGCGCTACGCCGGCCGCTGGTACGTGTCAATGAGTGGGGCAAGCTGGAATTTTATGAAGGTCTGCTCGGAAGAGATTCGGATGCGCGGGCGATGGCTGTACCTGCCGGTGGAACAGGTCTGGCGGATAGCCCCGGTGGCCGACGGGTTTGATCTGGAAATCGAACAGACGTTCGAGCGTCCGCTTCAGCTGGAGAGGTATCAGGTGAATCTGATGCTTTCCGAGGGATATGAAGGCTGGCGGGCAGGAGAGCAAACCGGCCTTTTCCCCGCCTTTTCCCGGGATCTGGATGAGGATTGGCAGGTTGTGGCCAGCGCGGATTCGAAAGAAACGGTAAGTGTTTTCAGTAAGAATCTGCCGCTGCTTACCTTTTCCGGGTCAGGACCGAAAGGCGGGCTGCAGGTGCTTAACAGCGATTTACAGTTTCGCGGTCGGGTCCTGCGGTGGTCCGCCGCCGAGACGTCAGCCGGCACTCAGTCCCTGTTTAAGGGGAGGATATTGATCCGAGATGGAAGTTAAAAGCCCGGAGATTAGTGTTATCGTGCCGACTCGCGGCCGACAGGCGCAGCTGGATCGGTGCCTGGACTCGCTGTGCGGACAGGATTTCCCCCGGGAAAAATTCGAGATCATTCTGGTGGACGATGGAAACGATCCAAGGGTGCGGGAAATGGTTTCTTCCCGAAACGACGTTCGGGTCAGGTGCCTGGTTTCCGGCGGGAAGGGGCCGGCGGCCGCGCGTAATGCCGGCGTGCGAATAGCCGCGGGCCGGATTATTGCTTTTCTGGATGATGATTGTCTGGCGCAGCCGGACTGGATCGGCCGGATGGTCCGGGGACACACAGAGCATCCGGAGGCCGCAGCGATCGGCGGAGAGACGATTACCGCGACGGATGATCCCCGGCTGCTTGTCGGGCAGTTTTTAAGCACCTGCAGCATTCGCACTCCGGTGCGGGGACGTGAGCAAAACGTTTTTTTCCCTACCTGCAATGTTTCCTTAAAGCAGTACGTGTTCCGCGAACATTTTTTTGATGAGAGCTTTCTTTTTCCCGGCGGCGAGGACCTGGAATTTTTCTGGCGGCTGTTCAAAGGAGGTTTTGAGTTTATCTGGGACAGGGCGGCGGTGGTGCGTCACGATCGCTCAAAATCCCTTTCC
>JAGYOO010000138.1 GCA_018399295.1 Candidatus Omnitrophota bacterium
TCGGAGAGAACGACTTTTTTCCGATGGACCTCAAATATCCTGTACGCATCACGGTAAGTGTCGGAGTTACCAGTTTTCCCCAAGACTCTCAGACCAAGGACGCGCTCATCCTTTGCGCGGACAAGGCCCTGTATGCCGCGAAAAAAACCGGCCGAAACCGGGTCTGCATGTACGGCCGGGAGTTAATGCACCTTTAACCCTCTTTCAAAGTAAAAAGGAGACGTTATCACGCCTCCTTTTACCTCAAACTAAATCTCGCGCGACCTAAACCTCTGAACTTACCGTCTCTTCATTTTCCTTGTATTCGCTGAACTTCACGGAAACAAGACGGGATACTCCCGGTTGTTGCATGGTCACCCCATACATCACATCCGCCATTCCGATCGTCTTCTTGTTATGCGTTATGATTATGAACTGAGAAGTCTTGATGAACTCCTGAAGAACGCGGTTAAACCGGTCAATATTAGATTCATCCAAAGGCGCATCCATCTCATCCAGAACACAGAACGGAGTCGGCTTTATCTTAAATATCCCGAACAGCAGCGCTATGGCGGTGAGGGTCTTCTCTCCTCCGGAAAGAAGAGTTATGCTCTGAAGTTTTTTCCCGGGAGGACGCACCGCGATCTCAATGCCGCTTTCCAATACATCCTTCTCCTCAGTAAGTTCCAGATGAGCGTCTCCTCCACCGAACAGCAACTTGAAATATTCCCTGAACGCGACCTTCGACTTTTCAAAGGTCTCAAGAAACAGAGCACGCGTAGTCCGGTTTATTTTCTGGATCGCCTGCATCAGAGATCCTTTTGCCTTTAACAGGTCATCCCTCTGACTGTTCAGAAAATCGGCCCGCTGTCGCAGCTCCTCTTCCTCTTCAACAGCCGCGAGGTTCACCGAACCAATGCGATCGATCTTTCCTTTCAGTTCTTCTATCTCCCGCTTCCGTTCTTCCCAGTTCACGTCGCCGGGCAGCTGCACCTGTACCTCTGCCAGCTCAGTTTTATAGGACTGGCGCGCGCTGTTCACAAGAGAGTCTATCCGATAATTCAGCTCGATCCGTTTAACCTCCAGATCACGCGTCCGGTTACGCGACTGATTTAAGACTTTTTCCTTTTCCCGCATCCGCGTCTGGGCCGCCTCAAACTCGGATAGCAGAGAATTACGCTGCGTTCCGGTACGTTCCAGTTCCGCCTCTCCAGAAAGTCTCTCCGCCTCCAACCGTTCCCGGTTCTCTTCCAGTTCTCCGATACGGCGGGTCAGTTCTTCGATCTTCCGGCCGGCGTCCTCTTTTTGCGTTTCGAACTCAGCCTTCATTCTCTGCTGCTCATCCAGGCCGTTCCGGACCATAGAAAGGTTCGAATTAAGCGAAGCTTCTTTTTCCCGCAGCAGTGATACCTCGGTTTTAAGCTCGGTGATCACCATCAGCAAGTCTTCTCTCTCAACAGACTTATCCTTCAGCAGCTGCTGACCGGCAGTCATCTTTTCTTCATTCTGCCGTGAGAGTTCCTCAAGCTCATCGAGCCGTTTCCGGCTCCCGGTTTCCCGATCACGAAGATCACGCTCATCCAGCTCAGTCTCGTCGATCTCAACCAGGATCACTGCGAGTTCATCGTCCAGGCTTTTCTTCGTCTTTTCCACATTCGCTTTTTCCGAATCGCGGTTAGCCAGAGCGATTTTTTCCTGATGCAGCCTGTCAGTAAGGACGTTTAATTCGCGGTCCGCCTCTTCCATCTCACGACGGCGTTCCTGTTCGTCCCGGCACAGCTGTTCAATGTCGCGCTCAGTAAGAACACATTCCTGATTCAGCTGTTTTATCTGAGCCTTTCGGGAAACAAGACCCGCACCCCGTTCACTGGCCGGGCGGCTGACTACCTCGGTGGCACTGAACATATCGCCCCATCGGGTTACCAGGCGCTCACCGTTAAGACAAATCGGGATCGTACTGTCAGCCGGCGGAATGCCGTTAAGTCTGAGAACCGAATTAAAATTGCCTGCACCGTCACTCTCCGCGTGGGCTTCCGGATCATTGATCCAGTTTCCGTTTACCACAAATTTATAATTGTAAGTCCCGGCCGGAAGCATCCGGTCGAGACAATAACTCCCGTCTTCGCGCTGTTCCATCCTGAAGCCTTCGTCCAGCTGCCAGTCAGTAAAATCACCGGATACGTAAACCGGACCACTGGCCGGCATGTTGTACGTAAAGCGTGCCGGGACCAGGGCCAAGTCTTCATGAAGGTAGATATCCTTCATCAGAAACTGCAGCAAGGAATTAATTCCGTTCTGACAGGTGATAACTTCAGACACCGGCACGACCCCGGGGATCTTTTCCTTCGCCCCGGCTTCGGGTATCTGATCCAGGGATATCAGCCGGACACGCCCGATCCCCTGGCTGTCAATAAACTCTTTAAGTTCGAGCATAGCCGGGCGGTCCTTGACCACGATCGCCTGCAAATAGTCCCCCAGCACCGACTCGGCGCAAACCTCGTAGCCTGGTTTCACGTCGATCAAATTCACCAGCACATCATAGATCTCTCCGAAACGCTCCGGATGCTCATCCCGCTTGGCCATCAGCGCGCGCACCGCTCCGGAAAACCCTTCATAGTTCCGATCCAGCTCTTCAAGCACCTCAAGCTGCGACCGGCAACCAACTAAAAACTGACGTCGCTCCTGAATCCGGGCCGTGGACTTTTCAATTTCCTGAACCAGGCTTTGATGCAGAATTTTAAGCTCCTCCCGCCTGACCTGCTGCCCTTCCACGCTAACACGCAGGCGTTCAACCTCGGCGCACTTTTCCTGGAAGACGATGCCGATCTTTTCCAGCTCGGAACCGGTCTTGTCTTTTTCCTGTCTTAATCGGGCAAGCCGGGCCGAAGCATTGTGGATATTGACCGAGAGCTTGGCCAGCTCGTTCCGCAGCTGAGCCTGTTCAGCCAGATACTCCACGGCGAGACTCTTTCCGCGTTCCCCAGCTTCCTTCGCTTCCCGAATCTCATTCTCCAGACGGTTCAACTGCTCCTGCCCCCGCCCAAGAGACTGTTCTTTTTCTGCCTTTTCCGAGTCAAAAGAAGCTACCCGACGCTCCAGTTCTTCCAAATTAGCGCGAAAATCTTCCATTCGACGGTCAGCAGTCTTTATCTCGCGCAAGACATTTTCCGCCAAATGACTAAACTCTTCGATTCTTTCCTTATTCAGACTAATACTGTGCGCGTCTTTTTCCAGCTGCGTCCGCACTCCGACAACAGTATTGCTTAGCCGGCCGTATTCAACTTCAACTCCGGACAGAGACTCCTTCAAACCGGTAAACACCTCTGCCAACCTGTTCAGCTCGATTTCTATCTCCGCCTGCTGAGAGCGACAGACAGTCTCTTCCTGCTCGATACTCTGCCGCTGCTCATAAAGGGTTTTATACTCCCGGTAGATATACTCAATATCGATGGATTTAAGCCGCTCAAAATGTTCCTGATAACGACGGGCTTTACCTACCTGCCGCTGGATTGAATTCAGCTGACGGTTTACCTCTGTAATAATATCATTAACCCGAAGCAGATTATCTTCAGTCTGGTCAAGTTTTCGCAGGGCCTCGTTCTTTTTCTTTTTATACCGGGTTATTCCGCTAGCCTCTTCAAATACGACCCGGCGGTCTTCAGGCTTCGAACTGAGGATCGCGTCGATCCGTCCCTGTTCGAGCAGAGAGTACGACTCAGTCCCGATGCCAGTGCCCATCAACAGTTCGTTGATGTCTTTCAGCCGGACCAGAGTCTTGTTCAGCAAATACTCGCTCTCACCGGAACGATATATCCGACGGGTAACGGTTACTTCATCATAATCAATGGGAAGACTGCGATGTTTATTCGATAAGGTTAAAGATACCTCGGCCATATTGACCGCGGGCCGGGTCTCGGTGCCGTTGAAGATAACATCCTCCATCTTAGCTCCACGCATGGACTTAGCGCTTTGCTCACCCAAAACCCATTTTATGGCATCCGAGATATTGCTCTTTCCCGTACCATTAGGACCGACAATCGCTGTTACGCCGGGTTCAAAGAGAAGGCTTGTCTTGTCAACGAAGGATTTGAATCCGTAAAGCTCAAGTTTTTTAAAATACATTACGCTTCCTTATCAGGGCCCCTGCATTCCCCTTGTTGTTGAAATTATATCAGAATAGGCCGGCAAAATGCAAGATGTTTGACATTTTTTTTGTTTTTTTCGTAAAAAACACAATATGTAGGGTAGACAGATACTTCTCCAGCATTAAATCCACATACTCCCGACTCTAATTTTGCAAAAATACTTCAAACCGTCTTTAGTTTTTATCCACAACTTTATGAAAATAAAGATGTTGCATAAATATATCCTTTTCTTCCTGATTGATCCACCACTTATCTTCCTGCAATAGAAGTTTCTTAAGCCAGATAATGTTGACTCTCGGATAAAATGAACAATACAAATATCGTGTATTTTTATTCCTTAAAAACAACCTGATGCCCCGAACCGGGTTGGTCATCCAAACCAATAATGTAAGCAGCATCTTCAGCTGAAGTTTTATATGTGAGAACTTTTCTCCTTTAAGCACAGGCCAGAACTGCGTATAAAATCTGTAGTCCCAGTTCTGAATCTTCTGCTCGCGCTTAAGGTCTCTAAATAACTGCGTGCCGGGAATAGGGGTAAACAGGGAAATAATAATGCAATCGGCACCGAGACGGCCCAATTTTTTCGCGAACCCGGCATCCGCCCCCCTGCCTTCCTGACTTATTCCATATACGGCAAAAGCCGAGAGCAGCGGGATTCCTGCCTTTCGCGCCTGTGCGAAAGCCTCTTCAGCCTGCAGCCGGGGCCGGGTTTTTTTAATACTTTTTAACTCAGATTCGATAGTTTTAAAATCAGATGAATTTTCAATCA
>JAGYOO010000139.1 GCA_018399295.1 Candidatus Omnitrophota bacterium
CCCTGATGCACTTGCGCCAGTCTATCGATTGGAAAAAATCCTCGTAATAACCCCGTTCTCTCTCTGGTTTCTTCCTACCACCAGTTTCACCTTTTCATTAAGCCGGAAATGTCTTCCTGTTCTCAGGAGGTGGATCAACCGAATTTCCGGATCCGGCTCTTGCGCGAGAAGGTCTTTCAGCCGGCGGGAAAAACCTTTGTCCGTAAGCAGGCATCCTCCGGCCGGATTCGGATACTCATGCAGGCCGTACCTGCGGGCCATTTCCATCTGCGGTTTTCGTGAGCGACCCTGGATATCCAGAAGCATATCCCGCCGAACCAACCCGGTCTCTTCGGACAAAGTGGGTTTCATCAATTTGGCACTAAGAGGCCGGAGAATACGATCCTGGTATCCGGAGGCCTTGGCTACAGTATTGAGCGATTGCCGATTCTGCGACATCGGCCGCTCCCCGAGCACCTCTCCGGTAAACAGAAAATCATAGCCCTCTTTTTCCATGAATCTTCCAGCAACATGCAGCATCAGGGCGTGACAATCGATGCAGGGATTCATGGTCTTTCCGTAGCCGTGCGGCGGGTCTTTAACAATCTCCAGATGGGCTCTGGTTATATCGCGGATGATCAGCGGCAGGTCCATTTCTTTACCAGCCTGCTCCGCGGTACGGGAGCTGAAAAAAGGGCTGACAAAGGTAATTCCAGTTACTTTTATTCCCTGTTCCTGAAGCAGCTTTACAGCCAGAATACTATCCAGCCCGCCGGAAAAAAGCCCCAAGGCCCTCACTTTTTTTTGAGTCCGGACACTCATCCCCGGCTTATTTTCTCGATCCGGTATTTCATTATTCCAGCCGGAGCCTTGACCTCCACCTCCTCTCCTTCCCGATGGCCGATAAAAGCTTGCCCGAGAGGAGAAGTGACAGAGATTTTATTCAGGGTATAATCCGATTCTGCCTCAGAGACGAGCAGAAATTCCTCATTTTCCTCATCATCCAGATTGCGGACTATCAGACGAGCCCCTAACAGCGCCTTATCCGCCTGAATATTTTCGTTATCGATCATCCGGGCCCGGCTGATGATATCCTCCAGCTCCCGGATCCGTTTTTCATTATACGACTGGGCCTCCTTAGCGGCGTGGTATTCCGCGTTCTCCTTTAAATCTCCCAATTCCCGCGCCGTTTCAATCGCCCGCGACAACTCCTGCCGACGCTTGCCCTTAAGCTCCTCATATTCCCGCTGAAGCTTTTCATGCCCCTCGCGGGTTAAAAATACATCTCCCTGCATATGCCAACCCCTCTTCTACCGTTTAAATTCGCTTATCTTCTGCCACCAGAGACTGCTATCGGTCTTCTTCAGCTGCCGCCATAACCGGCGAGCGCTTTTGCTTTTAAGATGCTCCGGCGCTTTTTTAAAAAACAGTTTCGCGTGTTCGTTGCCGTGATCATGATACTCCTTGGCCTGCACCAGGCACTCCAGGATATCCGCGTCCCGTGCGATAACACTTTCCGGAGATTGCTGCGCCAAATAGTCCTGCCGCATTTTCTTCAATTCCGATCCAATCGGCTCCGGCAAGTCCGCGACCTGCCCGTCGAACGCGGCGTTTTCCGCTCCCAATGAATCAAAATAAACCGAGGCCATTTTGTGATGATCGTTGATCCGGGCCTCGTGAATATCATTAAACAGACACATCAGAGTCACCTCGTAGGGGTCGGCCTTTTCCAGTTTGGCCAGGGCATACCCGATTACCGCGCAACGGAAACAATGCTCAGCCACGCTCTCCGGATCTTTAATGCCGACCACCCACCATCCGCTGCGACGTACCCGCTTCAGCAGGCCCGCCTCAAACAGAAGGTTTATTATTGAATCAGTTTTTTTAACGGAATCGCTCATAGATTTAAAGTCCCCCTAAGGACTTTAAATTATAACTGATAGGAGATTAAATGCAAGGCTTTTCCCACAGACGAGACCTAAAACAGCTTCTGTTTTCAGGGGTTATTCTTCTTTTAAGATGTTCCGATGATGTTTGACAACCTGGGCTTTGACCATGTAAATAACGTCTTCAGCAATATAGGTGGCGTGATCGCAGATCCGTTCCAGGTGCCGGCTGATAAGCAGCAGCGGCACGGCCCGGGTGGCGGAAGAAGGGTCAATACTCAAAAAATCGTTTATAAGCTCATCCTGCACCAGATTGCGCAATGAATCCGCCTCCGGATCAGAAAGGATAACCTGCCTCGCGAGTTTCTCATCCTGATTAATAAAAGAATCAATGGCATTTCTAACCATTCTTTTAGCGATATTCGCAAGCCGCGGAATGTCGATAAGCGGTTTCAGCAGCGGTTTATCGGATATTTCCAGGACCCGTTGAGAGATATTTACAGCCAGGTCGGCTATGCGTTCAAGTTCGGAGTTAATCCGCATCCCGGTAGTTACAAACCTCAAGTCGCGGGCCATTGGCTGAAACAAGGCCAGGATATCTATTGCCTCTTCTTCTATCTTGATTTCCATCTGGTCGATTTTCTTGTCTTCATCGATTACTTTCCGCGCCAAATTACTGTCCTGTTTCTTCAACGCCTCCATGGATTTGTGGATCGCGTCCTCAACCAGAGACGCCATCTTAAGCAGGTCATCGTTCATTTTGGCTATTTCTTCATGCAGATGTGTTTCCATTTTTTCCTCCAGGCTCCCGGTTATAAACCAATTGATGTCAGGGTTAAATATCCTCAGGCTCAGCCGAATCTTCCGGTAATATAGTCTTCAGTCATCTTTTTCCCCGGCTTGGTGAAGATCGTGCTGGTCAACCCGATTTCAATCAACTCTCCCAGCATAAAAAAAGCGGTAAAGTCAGACACCCTTGCCGCCTGCTGCATATTATGGGTTACGATTATGATAGTATAATTCTTCTTGAGCTCATGGATCAGTTCTTCGATTTTAAGGGTCGCGGTGGGATCCAGGGCCGAAGCCGGCTCATCCATCAGAAGTATTTCCGGTTCAACCGCCAAGGCCCGGGCAATGCATAACCGCTGTTGCTGTCCGCCGGAAAGATCAAAAGCCGAGGAGTTCAGCCGGTCCTTGACCTCGTTCCAGAGAGCGGAGTCCTGCAGTGATTTTTCCACTTTCTGCTGAATATAATTTCGATCCCGGATACCATTGATCCGAAGTCCATAAGCAACATTTTCAAATATTGATTTAGGAAAGGGATTGGACTTCTGAAATACCATTCCCACCTTTCGGCGCAGATCAACCACGTCGATCTCTTTGCCATAGATGTTCTCAGCGTCAATCTCCACCCTACCCTCAGTCCGGACGTTCCCGATAACGTCGTTCATTCTGTTGAGACTGCGTAAAAACGTCGATTTTCCGCAACCCGAAGGACCGATGATCCCGGTAACGCTGTTTGCCCGGATAGTCAAGTTGATATTTTTAATAGCCTGGACCGATCCGTAAAAAAGATTAAAACCGTTTACCTTTATCTTCGAGTCTTTCATCTGATCATTCCTTTTTAACTTTTCTAAGTTTATATCTCAAAACAACCGCCCCGAAATTCATGGCAAACACCAGCACAATAAGCACCAAAGCGGTTCCATAGGCAATCGGCCGGACCTTGGTTATGGCGTGGTGCTGCGTGGACATGATATACAGATGATACGGCAAAGCCATAAACTGACTAAACACCGAATTCGGCAGGCGAGGCAGATAAAAGGCCGCTCCGGTAAACAAGATCGGAGCGGTTTCTCCGGCGGCCCGGGCCAGACCGAGAATAGTTCCGGTAAGCATTCCCCCGATCGAATAAGGCAGCACATTAGTCCGAATAGTCTGCCACTTCGTCGCGCCCAGGGCCAGGGCGCCGTCACGATACGCCCGCGGCACGTTTTTCAATGCCTCCTCACTTGCCGTAATAGTCCAGGGCAGGGTCATCAGCCCGAGAGTGAACCCGGCCGAGATAATCGACGTGCCTAAGCGCAATGCCTGCACGAACAGGACCACCCCGAACAGTCCATAGACTATCGAAGGCACTCCGGACAGGTTCCGGATCGCGATCCGGATAATCCGGGTAATCGGCGTATCTTTGGCGTATTCATTCAGATAGACTGCACATCCCATCCCCAAGGGTATCGCGAGCACCGCGGTTATCAGGGTCACCAGAACTGTTCCCACGATAGCCGGAAAAATTCCTCCCTCGGTCATTCCCTTTCGCGGCATAGCGGTAAGAAATTCCCAATTTACGGCGCCGCCCCCTTTGCTTACGATATCGATCAAGATAATCAGAAGAACCGCGAGGACCACTGCCATACACGCCCTCAGCGCCAGAAATCCAGTCACCTGACAAACCTGTCTTTTTTTCATCGGTAAAGCCTCTGATGCCGGTGAAGAACGATATCTGAAGCCAGGTTAATAAAAAAAGTGATGATAAACAATACCAATCCGATGGCAAACAGAGCGTAATAGTGCGTGGTATTATAAGCTACTTCTCCAAGTTCGATGGCAATCGAAGCCGTCATCGTCCGGACCGACTCCAGAAACCCCCCGGGCATTGCCGGCGCGTTTCCTGTAGCCATCAGTACGGTCATCGTCTCTCCGATCGCGCGCCCCATTCCCAGCATCGAAGCGGCGATAATACCGGAAAGAGCCGCGGGGATCTTTACCCGCGCCAGAGTCTGCCATTTTGTCGCTCCCAGCGCGAGCGAGGCCTGTTCGAATGACGCGGGTACGCTTCTCAATGCATCCTCGGAAATACTGATTATCGTAGGCAGGGCCATCACTGCCAAAAGGATTGATCCGTTAAGGGCGTTAAGCCCGTTCGGGATATTAAAGAGCCGGGCGATAACCGGTCCGACCAGCACGATCCCGAGAAAACCAATTACCACCGAGGGGATCCCGGCCAGGATCTCGA